>JAQVMI010000129.1 GCA_028703735.1 Candidatus Cloacimonadota bacterium
CCAGATGAGTAAAAATGGAACAAAACTACGGTAATAGGTAAGGATAATTCGCTTTGTGCCAGAACGGATTTTTGCTGCGAAAAGAAAAGCGAATACCACGATAGCAATATCGAGGATGAACAGAGAGTATTTGGTGATTTTATGTTTCATATTAATAGACTATGGATGAACAGGATTAACGGGATTATCAGGATTATATTGGCTAATTGTACCTTTATCACTGTTCAAGAATGATTTACGTCTGATTTCAGGCTTAAGTCCAAAATTTAGCAACAAGCCAACTTCAATATTTGTAGCCCTTAAATAATTCTGAAGTTGCAATACATGATCATTTACAAGTGTACTACTCGCTTTTAGCTCAATAATCACTTTGTTTTCTACAATGAGATCAGCAAAGTATTCACCCACCCGAACGTTGTCATAAAAGACACTTACTGGAAATTGAGATGCGACATTTAGTCTTTGTATTCGTAATTCATGTAGCATGGAATTCTCATACACTTTTTCCAAAAACCCATAGCCAAGTTTGTTGTAAACCTTAAAGAAACATGAGATAATCATATCTGTCAGATCCTTATGAAGTAGCTCCTGAGCAGAATTTTCGCGATGTTCTCGCCCATTAACGTAAGACTTGTAAACTGCCATAATACCTTAAATCTTGTTCATCCCTAATCTATTTAAAGTAATCAACAGTGCGCCAATGTTAAAACCCATATTCAGCTTTTCTCTTGGCTAAGATCCGCTGAAACTCATCTTCTGTATAGTTCTTCTTAAGCTTTGGAGCTAAATCCTTTTTCACTTCTGCTGGTGCGCCTGCTGCAAAAACAAGGGGAGGAATAGATTTGGTAACAACGCTTCCAGAAGCTATTATAGAGCCTTCACCAATGGTGACTCCTGGCATCACATCAACACTAATAGCAAGCCAGGCATTTTTTTCTATTATTACCGGAGCAATGTAAGCTTCACTAACCTCAGAATGATAGACCATAGGTTTTGTGTGGGTTAAGATGAAATTATTACCAGAAATTGCAACACCTCTACCAATAGAGACGAAGTATGGATAAACATCATCAAAGGTAACCATGGGACCTATATGAACATCACGGGCAATTTTTACTCCGCGCATTCTCTGAAGTTTTACTCTAATTCCATTTAAAGGCATAATACGAGCTAACACCTGTAGCCAATGGTCTATTGTGCGGTACCACAGGAATCTTGTTCTGGCAAAAGGACCCTTGAAACCATGCTCTTTTGCAGTATAACCAAGTGCTTGCATAAATGGTCTTTCAACATGGTTTGGCATAGGTTGCTTAACTATCTTTAGATACTCTTTCATCCGGGAAAAGTCTCCTTCACGTAATCTTTGACTGTAGTAAAAGAATAGTTTCTTTCGGCATAGTATCTTATCATCTTTTCGTAAATGGGTACAGCCTGAGGTCCGAGGTTTTTTACTTTTAGATGAGCTCTGAGATAATCTGTTAATAGATAAGCTACGGGGTTTCGGGATCTGCGTTTTATGGTTCTACTTTCAGAGCTTTCATCAATAAATTCATTGGGGTGGATTCCGAAAACTACTGGCTTAGAATTAATCCTACTTTCGCAATGGAGAAGATGTTGCTGCATGGAAGTGACCCATGGCATAATCCGCATAGTTGTGCCTACAAACGGGATTAATGTGGCAGATAAAGGAACCTCGACCAGCTGACTCGAACCCTTGGAGAAAATATCATTGGTTTTGGTTCGATAAGGGAGTCGGGGAGCTCCAATAAAACTGAGTTTCTGCTTACTTCCGAAAGATAGAAAGAAATCAAACCTCTGAGAAGCTATTGAGCTATCCGTAACAAATCCTGTCTCGAGTAAGGCTTTAGCCGTGAGACTACAAACTCTTAAAGCAGGAGCCCTAAATGAAACAACTTCTTGACCACTAATATCCTCAAGTAATTTCTTAGAGTAATCCAGATGTGCTTTTTGCCTCGAAAATGGCATTATGTCAAATCCATTTTCTTTGGTGTGCGACTTTCCATGTGAGCCCACTTCGTGACCATCTTTTACTACCATGCGGACGACATCTGGAAGTAGTTTGGCTATATAAGCCGTAAAATAAAACGTAGATTTCACATCATATTTATGATATAAATCCAGAAGCAAGGGCATCCCTTCTTTCATTACTTTAAATCCAGTTTCATCTCGTAGATCATTGAACCAAATAGAAGTGGTTTCCACATCATTGGTTAACAAAGCTGATAACTGATTCATAGAATAACACCTTGACAAGAATTGAAATGTGTTACTTGCATCTAATCCTACTAATTTCCAGAGTCAATGTTCAAACACATCACAATCCCAATAGTGAACAAAGCCCCGAACAAATTGAACCAAAGGTCGGTAAAATTGAAACTTCGATAAGGAAGGTACTTTTGCAGCCCTTCGAAGAGAATAGCGGCTGGAGCTATTATCAAAGCTGTTTTGAAAGTACTAAGGGTAGCAAATACAGGCTTGTTAACAACCAAACCCAGTAAATGTATCCAAGCAAAAACGCCGAAAGTAACCAAATGAACAAGATGATCTAACCTGAATATCGCTCGAGAAGTGTTTAGAGCATTATCATCTTTGTTCCCCATGGGTATAACACTAAATATCAAGAGTGTAAGCAACCAGAACCAAAACATAGCTTTTATCATGAGAAGCTTATGAACAAATTGTACAATAATAGTTTCATACTTTGATTGCTACTAATCAAGACTATAACAGTTTACAAATGGACGGTCTGTATGAATTCGTATTCCCCATTTCCTTATATAATCACGAAAATCATCTGTCTCTCTATCTTCGGTTCCAGAAAACTCTAAAGTTTCGGCATTAACAAAGAAATCGTTTACTTGAATACGAGGGTAATCCAACTGAATAACGGGATTAATCGAGTGGTATGCAGCAATTTTCTTGTATTCAGTTATCATCTCTTCCATTTTTAGAACTCTTTGCTCATAGCTTAGGGGCACTATTTCCCGAATAAACTTCGCGGGAGAACCTGCATAAATTCCCTTTTTAATTAAACTTTTTGTAACGACAGAATGAGCTCCCAATACGCAATAATCTGCAATGCTAACTCCCATTAGAATTGTACTCCTATAACCCACTATTACTCCGTTACCAATTGTTACACCGGCAAAGAGCATCGGATAACCCTCTAAAACGCTTAGCCAGAAACCATGTGTAATTATCGTTACCTCAGGAGATAAACCCACATCGTTCCCAATCGATACCTCCTCACAAACATTAATCAAATTGCAGTAGATTGAGCACCTGTCACCAACTGTAAGATTTGCATTGGGATGCTGTCTGCCTCCACCCCCAATATTCAAGCCTGAACCGGTGAATAAATGTGACCCGAAAGAAACATTATTGCCCAATATCTGACTGTTCCCTCCAATGTGTGAATTCTTACCTAATCCAAATGTACCTTTCAGTTCCACATTTATATTCTTTCCAAAGCTGCTGTTGACATCAATATTGATCTCACTTGCAACAATTCTAACATTTTTCTCTGGTATCTCAAATTTCATTTTACTCTGTCCTTGTCATTCCCATCAGTTAATAATCCAGCGGACTACTTCAAAAACCTCGGCATATCTTGTTCCTATCTGTGTCCCACGAGTTATAGCCAAGCTTCTGATAAACTCTTCAGACGCATAGTTTCTTGATTTTTGTGATTGATAACAATTTAGGGCATCAATCTTTGTTCTTAGATCATCTTCATCCACATTTATGAAACAGCTATTGGAGAATACTATGTTATTCCAAGGAAGCTCATAACAGAGTATCGTTGTCCTTTTAAAAGCTCTCAATCCCTCAATGGCAACGGTAGTGTGATCTTGATGTAAATCATTTAAGGATGGCATAAAAACTAAATCAGGCTGCAATTCGCGGTTTAGCGATACTAAATCCTCCAAAATTGCTTGTCTCTCATAAGCAAAATGTCTTACCTTATATCGATAAATTAGTAGATTCCGTGATTGAATCCCCAAGACATTCGTGGCTGCTTTAACTTCGGTTTCCAGGATGTTCTTAGGGAAAGGCTCTGGCACAGATTCTTCTGCAAGTGAAAAGGCAGCATAATATACTTCTTTCCCAAGCTTTATAAACTTACTTATCGATGCTCCACAGCCAAACTCCCCATCATCAGTGTGAGGTGCCAAAACCAATATACGTTTTATATTGTCCATATCATCACAAATTTAAACAAAATCCCTTAGAATGTTGATAGTCTTCTCTGCTGCATGCCCATCACCAAAGTAAGCTCTATAATTGTTCAAATTAAACGGGTGGCTATATGCATTCATAATCGAATCTACTGAAGCATCGGCAAGTTTGTTCCACCCATCTTCCACTGTTTCCACCCATGATGTGGAGGGGAATACAGTTATGCAAGGTATTTGCAGGCAATATGCTTCTCTTTGCACACCTCCCGAATCAGTTAATATCATTCTGGCATTTGATTCGAGAACAATAAAATCTAAATATCCAATTGAGGGAATAATTGATACATTATTAGGAATGACTATCCCGTTAACGGTTATCACCTTTTGGGTACGAGGATGGATTGGGAAAATCACTCTCTCAGGAAAGCAGCCTAATGCCTTTATTATTTGTTCAAGATAGCTTACATTGTCTGTATTCTCAGCACGGTGGATAGTTACGAGACAATATTTCTTTTCCTGAAGATTCAAATCGTTTAAGATGGCAGTTTTCCCTTCAGCTATTTTTAGAGCATAGACCAACGAATCGTACATTACATCCCCTGTAAGAAACACGTTTTTCTGAAGGCCCTCATCTTTCAAATTATCTACCGCTGTTTTTGTAGGCGCGAACAGATAAGTGGACAATTTATCGGCTATAACTCTGTTGATCTCTTCGGGTATTGCCAGATCAAAGTTCCTTAATCCTGCTTCAATGTGGGCAACCGGAATGTGCATTTTTGCTGCGGTTATCGAAGCAGCCAGGGTGGAATTTGTATCTCCATAAATCAAAAGTAGTGATGGTTCCACATCTATCAGGATTTTTTCCAGTTTGATCATTATATTGGCTGTTAGATCAGCATGTGAGGATGAGCCAACCTCTAAGTTCACATCAGGCATGGGTATCGCCAGTTGACGAAAAAACACATCAGACATATTATCGTCGTAGTGTTGACCAGTATGAACAAGAACTTCTTGATAGTATTTTCTAACAATTTTTGATACTGGAGCAGCCTTAATAAACTGGGGTCTGGCTCCCACTACTGTTACTATTTTCTTCATAATTAAGTGAATTCCTTGATGATATTGTTATTCTTTAGGTATTTGTTGTAGTTAACAGGAAAATCGGAGATTAGCCAAAAAAGAAAGTCAGTTAAATTTGTATTCTCGGAAAAGAAAATCTCTCTTAACTGCTTCCAATGGGTTTTTGTGCTACTACCAAGCAGTTTTTCTACTCTTGAAATGATAGCATCCTCGTCATGAGGCGATATACTGAAGCACATTTGATACTTTGTCTCCAGATAGTGAATCACATTAACTTTGTGTTTGGAAAGTACCCACTTGTTCGATCTTATAGCTGGTGTTCCTAAAAGTGCCGCCTCCACCTGCATGCTTTGACTGTCACCAATAAGCATATCGGCATAGTATAGGAGGCTGTGCATATCTGTAGGGTCTATCTTCGTCACATACTTCTGATATTTTTCGCGTGAGCCTTCTTCTAAACTTATGATTACTTTCCCATGCTTACTAAGGACTGGAATCAACCTGTCTAATAGTGCTTCACTGATCCCAGTAGTAGCATCATGAACAGAATCATGCCAGGCTGAAAATGAAACCAATCTGATAAGAAAAAAACTCTCTCCGCGTATGTTATACTTATCCAAAACACTTTCATCTGGAATAAAGTACTTGGGATGAAGGTAAGCACTTTTCTGAGTCCCG
>JAQVMI010000130.1 GCA_028703735.1 Candidatus Cloacimonadota bacterium
TGTGGCAAGAATACTTCATTCCTGTAGCGAAAAACACAGCCTGCCTTGGTGGAGAATAGTTCGCAGTAATGGAGAAATTGCTCTCGCAGAAGATAGTGGTGGTGCTCTGCAAAAGGAATTACTCTGCCAGGAAAATGTAACATTTACTACATCAGCTAAAGTAGATTTGAAGCTTTGCGGAGTTCAACACCTGATAGAGAATGTTAAAGCAAGATAGGGTTTTCTACATTCTGAACCGTAGATAAGATATTCATCCGGAGGGATGATGATAGGGCAAAAGCGCATTTGCAACCGCTATTGATGTTTTATTATACAAAGATTGCTTTTACTTGGTTTTTGCTTAGCTTATCATTAGCTACAAAATTTAGGAAATAGCGGAGTAAGAAAGATGAAAACACCGAAATTTTCCCTCATTAAAGAGAGAATTCTACACATCAAGAAGAAAAAGTTGATCATGTTTGGTTCTATTGGCTTAGCAGGCTTGTTGGGAACATCTGCGGCACTTTTTACCCTGATAAGAAAGAGGAAAAGCTCCCCTAAACCTGCAATGGATGATAGCTTTATGCAGCATGTTTTTCCGGATTACACCTGGGAAGGCATTGTGTACAAAAACGGCTGTAAAGATTTTGTGATGCAAATCCCCTGTCCTGATGGCTTTCTGGAAAAACATCCCGAAGCTTTCCACCTTGTGAGAGATCGGATTCTGGAAACCATGCCGGATTTACAGGGGAAACGTGTGACAATTGTGTTCAAAAACGAGGCAAATCTACTGGTATTTATCGTAAGGAAACCTAAGTAAATACGATAACTATGCAAGTTCGTGTACCTCATCAGATGGGTATTAACACTACTAAGGCTGAAATGGCTTAGTGTATGGAGAAACAATGTTGAACAAGAAAAAAAGCCTATCCCTCTCGGAAGGGAAGGGTAACTTTTGGAAGAAACTGCTAATTATCATAGGAATTGTGGTAGTATTGGCAATATTAGCTGTGGCTATACCACGCATAACAAGATACTTGGTGAAAAGCCGTTCTAAAGCTGCACAGGATGCCATCTCCGAGATTAGAAAGAGCGTGGATGCCTATTGGCAATCAAATGGCAAAATGAGTGGATTCTCGCTTGAAACTGCCTATGCTGAAGCAAAACTAAGCAAGAATATCAAGAAAAACTGGGATATTGTGGTAGTATGGAAACCTGGTGAAATCTATACTAAGGAATTAGTGGATAAATTAAGCAATGTTACCACGAATCAATATGTGTATGTGGCACCCTTCCGCATGATTTTTGCCACAGCTACCGAGGATAATCCCATCGGTGAAGGTAAAAAAGTGTGGTTCAATGGTGATAATAACGCTTTTCATGGCTATGGAATAGATAGCTTCGTGGAACCGGATTGGAAAACCATCTTCCCCAATCCATAAGTACCGCCTAAATCCTGATACTCTCGATAGTGCCCTGATTCAGCTTAAGTGCTGGCTCACCATGAATCATCATGATGATCCCAAGTTCTTTGCTGCAATTGGGGCATAAAGGGCGTGAAAACGTCTCTGCACCCTTCAAGCCTACAAAATCGTCAGTAAACCTGCTGATTAAGCACTTGATTAATCTTCCCTTGCCTGCTTTGAAATAGCGAAAAAGATGAAAGCCACAACGGCAGTTTATCTCGATGATTTTGCCGGTTCGCATAAACAATCCATCGGTTATTCGGCATCTTTGGCTATTAAACCGGTTCGGACAATTGGCAAACGGTATAGCAGCTTTTTATCATAATTCAGGATGGCAGAAAGCACATCGAAAAGGGCAGGGCTTTCCAAAAGCTTTTCTATATGTAACTCGTTACCCTGCAATTCTACCCTACTAATGATCTTCTTCAGATCATAGCTTTTCTGCCTCGTGGGGGTAGATTTTGTATAGATAAATTCCGCTTGCTTGTGAAACTGGCTGATGCATTCTTTACAGCTATCTTCCATACCACCTTCCAGAGTAACAACCACAACTTCCCCAAAAGGAATACTGCCTTTACCTGCAATTAACTCACATTCTGTAAGGTTAAAATCCGGTATGCGTGTGCGGCGAAATTCTGCCAAAATTACTTCAGGTGTATAAGGCGAGTAAAATGAGATATCAAAAAACTCGCTTGTCCCTTCCACCCCTACAGGTAGAGGAGGTGATAAGCTAACTTTTGGATGTGGGTTAAAACCTTGAGTAAAAACCGTTTCCAGCTCTAAAATAGCTATCCGGCGAAAAAGCATGCGCATCCAATCCAGATGAGAAATAAAGCGAAGCATACCCACCTTCTGATAGTGCACCCTATAGCGGTATTGCTTTCTTTGGCTTTCAAGGGGTTTGGGTGGAGCGCATGATTCCTGCTCATCTGTTGTAACAACAGCAGGATTGATCACTTGCACATGCTCAGTTTGGCTGGTTTCCTGCCTGGCTCTGTGAGTTTGCACTTCACCTTCACACACCCCACAAAGAGTGCAAAGATCCTTACAATCCTTTGTCTGGATTCCTTGCTGTGCCTTGCGGTATTCTGCCACAAAAAATTCCTTGCAAACACCTGTATCCACGAAATCCCAGGGAAGTGATTCATCCACACTTCTTTCTTGCAAGTAATCTGAGATATTGGTGTTTGTTTCCTGGAAAGCGGTTTCCCACAAGCTGAAATTGAAGCATTCGTTCCAGCCATCGAATCTGGCACCTTGTTTCCAAGCTGCTTCGAGAACTGCGGACATTTTGCTGTCGCCACGGGTTAAAGCAGCTTCCAGGATGGACGATTCCACAGTATGATATCTAATCTTTACATTTCGGGTTCGGGCAAAGGTATTTTTGATGTATTGTGCTCTGAATATCAGGGTTTCCCGCTGCAACATGCCACACCATTGAA
Source organism: Candidatus Cloacimonadota bacterium (assembly GCA_028703735.1). Lineage (GTDB taxonomy): Bacteria > Cloacimonadota > Cloacimonadia > Cloacimonadales > Cloacimonadaceae > Cloacimonas. The sequence continues at coordinate 2,888 of JAQVMI010000130.1, forward strand.
ACGGTGTAAAAGGCTTGGGAACAAAGGGCGAAAGAGTTACATTTATCTGCAACCGCTTCTTCCCCATCGCATTAATTTTATCTATCAGTTCCACAATTCCATCAATATCGCTTTGATCTTCGGTAGGCAATCCTAACATGAAATACAGCTTTATCTTCTGCCAGCCAAGTTTTAAAGCAACCTGAACCCCATTCAAAATATCGGCTTCGCTTAAGTTTTTGTTTATTACTTCCCGCAACCTTTGTGATCCCGCTTCGGGAGCAATTGTCAAGCCTTCTCTACCGAGCGATTTCATCACATCCACCAAGGCATCGTTCAGGCTATCCACTCTTAAAGAAGGCAGAGATATATGCGTCTTTTGTGTATCCACAGAATTCAACAAGCCTATAAGCAGCTCTTGAATGCAGGAATAATCACTGCTGGAAAGCGAAACTAAGCCTGCTTCATCCCAACCGGAAGTGTTTATCTCAGTTAACAAATCCTGTAGTATTTGTTCGGGAGTGCGTTCACGAACCGGACGGTAAAAATAACCTGCATGACAGAACCTGCAACCACGAGAACAACCACGCATTATTTCTGCCACATAACGATTATGAGTAGCTAATTGCCAGGATAGTAGTTGCGGTTCATGGCAATTTTCCGAGGTGTGAAATTCGTTATACTTTCTGCTGTGGACTACAAAACCATCTTTGGGGTTCGTGCCGTGTAAAGCAGGTACAAAGCAGGATTCCAGCTCCGCCAAATGCTGTAAACGCTCTTTACGGCTTTTGTACTTCCGCAAAATATTGGCAATCTGAACAATACCTATTTCTGCTTCACCCAGGTAGAATACATCAATGAAGGGAGCTAAAGGTAAGGGATTTGTGGCACAAGGACCTCCAGCCATAACGATGGGACAATCTTCCTCACGTTTAGTGCTATGCAAGGGTATCCCAGCTAAATCTATCAGCTCCAAAACATTAGTAAAATTCAATTCGCTCTGCAAAGTGATCCCAAGTACATCAAAAGCCATAACTGCCAACCTGCTTTCCCATCCAAACAGAGGCTTGTTCTCTGCCCTCATAAGGTCTGCAAGATCTGTCCAGGGAAGATACACTCTATCTGCCATGGCAAAATCCAGTTTATTGATAATGCTGTATAAAATCTTTATTCCCAGATGCGAAATACCCAATTCATAAACTTCCGGGAAGGCAAAGGCAAAACGGACTTCCGCTGCATAATAGTCTTTATTGCAAGCATTTATCTCGTGATTAATATAGCGGGATGGCTTTTCTACCAAGGAAAGTAAATGCTCTATATCCACCTTTTTCATAGGCTGCGAAGGCTTACTTCCACATAGTTTTCTATGCCCCAACCGAATAGGGACTTATATTGAGAGCTCTCTGCCAAAGAAATTCTGTTGTCATTTTGCTGTGGTGAGGTAATATTAAGCAGATTTCCGCCATAACGGCATTCTTGTACCACAAATCTGTCTCCTGGCTTTAACAGCGTTTGCATAACAGCTAAATCTTTGGTGCTAAGCAGTGCATCAAAAAATGTATTGCGAAACTCGTAAACAGCTCCTGAATTACGCACCAGTTCCATACTTTGCAAAATGATGTCTGGATCAATTTCGCTTTTGGTAATTATCTTATATAGTGGTAAGGGAGATTTTAAATCCATGGCAAAAAAATCTACTAATTCTGTATCTATAATCCTTTGCAGCACATCTGGAAGCGATCCATTGGTATCAAGTTTAACCTTGAAACGCATGGCTTTCAGTAGCTTAACAAAGGGAATCAAATCTTCCTGCAGGGTTGGTTCCCCACCAGAAATCACTACAGCACTTAGTTTTTTGCGTCTGCGATATAAAAACCTTAGAACAGCTTCGGTATCCAGAAGGTTCTTAAATTGAGGGGGATCTACAAGTTCGGGATTGTGACAGTAAGGACAGCGGAAGTTGCAGCCCTGAGTAAATACTATAGCCGAAAGTTCACCGGGATAATCCAGCAAAGAAAACTTCTGAAATCCGCCTATTTTCATAGCTCTTTTGCCTTTTGAAATTCTGAATTACTATTGTTTTTATTTGTGTTTTGCTTCAAGGGATCGAAGGTGGTGCGCATTTTGAATTCTGCCTTTTTACCATCGTTCCATTGAGATACGGGGCGCAGGTAACCCACAATGCGCGAGAATACTTCCGTATCTTTGTGGCAGATAGGGCAAATTGGTTGCTCTCCATCCAGATAGCCATGTTGGGAACAGATGCTGAAAGTGGGCGAAAAAGTGAAATAGGGCAGTCTATAGCTTCCACAAATGCTTTTCACCAAAGCCTTTATACTATTTCCATGCTCTACACGTTCTCCCCCAAATACGTGCAAAACCGTTCCACCTGTGTATTTGGTTTGCAGCTCATCTTGCAAATCTAAAACCTCAAAAATATCATCCGAGAAATTAACCGGAAGCTGCGTACTATTAGTGTAGAAGGGCGTATCCGTTCCGCAATTGGCGCATTTGATCTCTGGAAAATGCTTTTTATCCAAAAGTGCCAGCCTATAACTGGTGCCTTCTGCAGGGGTTGCTTCCAAATTGTAGTTGCAATGTGTTTCTTCCTGTATATCTATCAAGCGGTTACGCAAGTAATCCATTACCTTTAAAGCAAAATCCTTTCCTTCGGTTGTGCCCAGATTTTTACCCATAAAGTTTTCCATTGCTTCGTTCATACCTATGATGCCAATGGTGGAAAAATGATTCTTCCAATATTGGTTAAATCTTTCGTATATGCTTTTAAGATAAAACTTTGTGTAAGGATACAAACCGCTTTTTGTGTATGTTTCCAAAACCTTGCGCTTAATTTCCAAGCTCTTTTTCGCCAGGATGAGGCGAGCTTCCAAAAGCTGATAGAATTCTTCCTCGGTTTCAGCTAAGTAGCCTATACGCGGCAGATTTAGCGTTACTACTCCAATGGAACCGGTTAAAGGATTTGCTCCAAACAATCCTCCTCCCCTGGCTTCCAGTTTTCGGGTATCCAAACGCAACCGGCAGCACATGCTTCGGGCATCATTAGGA
>JAQVMI010000131.1 GCA_028703735.1 Candidatus Cloacimonadota bacterium
TCTCTTTTAGCTCTAAGGATTCCTTCCAAGCGGGAAGCTCCAGCAAAGCTTTAAACAAGCTATAATTTGCCTGTGTTCGGGAAACAGAGGGATTGAAGCGAATGTAGGCTGTTAACCCCGGAAGCCTGGCAATACTATACTCACCAATTCTGGATTCTGCTCTTAAAAGCAACATAAACAACCAGGCTTTCCAATGGGTTACACCGGAAGAAAACATTACTGCATGATACTTCTTGCGGCGCAGCTTGATAAGCGTAGATAGAAGGGTGGATAAATTCCACTTTGTAAACAAGACTTCGTGAACATAAGGTGATTCCAAAATGGGAAGTGCTGCTGCCTTGGGAAAGAATAGCATAGATATTTTAATCCAAGGATGAAGGTGACTAATTGCCCTTAGAACTGGGGTTAAAAGAATCAGATCACCTATCCCCCACGTGTGAATAATCAGTATTTCTTTAAGGGTTTGAGTAAGCCTATCTCCAGATTTATTCGTGTCAATCGGGAGATTGTCATCCCTGTGGTTATCAGCTTTTTTTATTAGCTTGGCAAAATTATCCATAAGATTCTTACCTTCCGTTTTCAGAGTGATGGAGGGAGTTAATTAATCTTTGTTTCGCCTGTGCCAAAATGGCAATACCCATTTGATAAAGCTCTTTCCAATCTGCAACACTTGGTTTTAGGTGATGAAGCATTACTCCCTTTGTGCTTTTTTGCTCATAGGCAATTATGAAGATGAACCATAAGGAATAGGCAATGCTGGTGGCAAGAGCAGATCCATAGATTCCCAAAACAGGGATAAGCAAAAGGTTCAAACCGATGTTCACTATTAAGGCTAAGGCAGGTAAAACAATGCTGATTACAGGAAAACCCTTGCTATTAAGATAGTTGTTGAAAAGAGACCCAAAGCTAAGCCCGTAACTGGCAGGAATTAACCAAAGATAAGTGTAATACACCGGAACAAATTGCTTACCAAACATGTAAGCCAATATAAACTTTCCCACAATAATAAAGCCAATATTGCTTAAACTTAGTAACACAAAGAAAACCATTAGCATCTTTTTCATTAAGTGCCATTTGCTTATCATATCTTCCGTATCGGAAAGCTTTACCAAAAGTAAGCCGCCTACCATGTTTGAGGCTACCTGCAACAAATCTACTATGTGGGCTGCAATGGAATAAATACCTACATCACTAAAGCCCAGCATACGCCTTACTATTAAAATATCGGCTTTTAACAATAGCAGGATAAAAAGCGATGAAAGGAACACACGTATCCCAAATCCATAGGCTTTGAAAATGAACTTGAAATCGATATCCCTTATCCAAAATCCCCAATTGTGCCTGAAGAGCAAAAAGCAAAAACTGCTTATTATGCTTACCACGGTTAAAACAAGCAGAAATAATAATCTATCCGAATCGCGAAAAAACAGGTATCCTACTATAAGTAGGGTTAAACCTACTATCGTATTTAAGAAATGAGCAATGGAATGATCCATTATCTTGTCCAAACCCATAAAGAGACTTTGGAGCTGCATAAATGCCTTGGTTAGGGTAATAAACCCAATAAAACAGAGCATGTAGATGCTGCTGAAGTAAAAACCCGATATTCTGCTCCAATAATCCAGCAGGCTAAAACCAAGCAAGCCCAAGATAATGGTTTCCGAGGCAAAACAAAGCACAATCCAGGCAAACATGCTGGAGACTTTTTCGGGGAATTTTCGCACAAGAAATGGAAAACTGCGATACAAACCTAAATCTAAAACTATCCAAATGAACCCGCCAAGAGTGATGAAGTAGCTAAATTTCCCCTTTAATTCTACCCCCAGATAGCGAGCGGAAATCCAGCTAAACACAAAAGATAGCAGCAATACTACTATCCTGAATCCGCCACTTAGTAAGATATTCTTTTTCAGATTAATCGGAGGCAAACAGCTAACTCCTGCAAAACTTGATGGTGCATATCATTATGTCCAGCCTTAATACTTTTCTTCATGAAGGCAGCATTATTAAATAAGCATTGATGTCAACCCCAAAATATCCTCTTAACCCAAAGGCTAATACTATAATGGCAATGTCATTCCAGACTTGATCTTTATCATAAAGATGGCAAGGCAGAAAAAATCCACCTTGCCACCAGACAGTCGAGGCGACAGTCATTACGTAATTGCACACGCCTCGTGTGCAGGTAATCTCACCACCTCTCCCACTACATCTCTGTAGTAAGCAAATCCGCTCCCGTCACAGAAGCCAGATACCCATTCTCCACTGCCACAGCGATGCTGGCAATATCCTCGCCCAGGGTGGATAAATCACCATAGGTTACGGTTGCCAGGTCTATATGCCCCTCTCCTAACTTGCTGAAGAGAAAGAACATCTTCACAAAGATGGCAAAGGCATTGGGTGGCAGAGCGTCGTTTGGCACATTTACGCTGTTCAAACCTGCGTAGGTTCTAAGCTCATCCTTGTATCCGGACGAAACGTTGCTGTAAATAAGTGCCAGGTTCTTCAATTTGTCCCCCATACTGGTGTTATTAGCTGTCACCTTGGGGGTTACGTACTTGCGACCTATGCACAGTCTGTGCTTGCGGTAACTTCCGAAGGTCATCTCGTCAATTGTTCCGCTATAGGTCTGGATTCCGAATTTGAACTTTACTTTCATAATAAAGCCCTCCATAGATTATTTAAGGAATTGCTCCCTCTACATATATAGGGCTAACATTTGGGGAGAGCTTCGCAGTGAGAGTTTCACAGTGAGATTTCAAGTGAGAGTGCTTCGCACAATGAGTCTCACAGCCGAAGGCTCTCACTGCTTCAGCTCTCACTGCGTCAGCTCTCACCGGCGAAGCCACTCACAAACCTCTCATAACCATGCACCTCACCCAGCAGCCCATCCTCCACAGCAGCTTTTACGCTGATGCAAGGCAGGTTATCGGCAACTATCTCTGCCCGGGTTAGCGTTGCCAAATCTATCTGGTATTTCTTTGCCATACCGAACATCAGCTTGCGGAACACATTGCTCCAGGAATAGAAACATATACTGCTTTCCTTCATGCGAAAAAGCTCTGTGTATAGCTTTAGATCCGTGATATAATCCGGTGAGGGATTAAGGGCTTTCAGATTTGCACTTATTGCGCTAAGGGTTGCATTCCCTTTGTGCGGCTTGGTTACGGGTAACCTGCGGGCAATCACTTTGTTCAAGCGGCGATTGTAATAATACACCAAACCATCGCACTTTCCGCTGTAAGCATGTAACAGATTCTTGAATACCACTTCCATGGTTCACCTCTTTTTGTTTAATTTATTTGTAACAGCACACGCCCCGTGCGCTTCCTGCCGGGGCGGCAGGGGTTACGAAACCAGTTGTACAGCACACGCCCCGTGTGCTTTTAGCCGGGCGGCAGGGGTTACGAAACCAGTTGTACAGCACACGCCACGTGTGCTTCCTGCCAATGCGATTGGGTTTTAGGATACGCATTATTTTATCAGCAAATCATCAGGCTTGGCGTTGATTGGTGCGTGTGCATTGTATGTGCTGCCTGTGTTCTTGCCTATACCTATATAGGGCTAACATTATGATGCTTAGACCAATAGAGACAGAAAGCATATGTATAATCTACTGTGATTAAGGGAGTTATGCGTGGTAGAAATTGCAACATTAAATTAATTGCATTTTGCAAGAAATTTATTGATTTAAAATGTAGATTAGAACACATCGGCATAGAATTTTGTCTTGACAAATATAATAGGGTGTGTTTTTGTTGAATTTGAAAATGCTTCTTGGCAGTCTAACGTAGAGATTGCTAATGTGTAAGTCATTGAAAAATATGGAAGGAGAGACAATATGAACGAGAACGAATCCGTAGTTTCAGGCTTAGGAAAAACTGAAAACTACGGTTGCTGGAGTACCCACGAGCGAATTATGTTGAGAATATTCAATATAATGGATGGAACATGCAGTTGTTTTTGCAACAATAGCTGTATGGAAATTTTTTATAAGGTGGAAGAGCGGCTTAGTCTGGTTGCAAAACATGCAGACTATTCCGGTTTTCTTTGCCAAAAGTGGCTAAGTTTAATAGAAAACAAAACCGTGCAGTATGCCGGTTAAAAGGAACACATGAAACACAGAAAAAAAACGGCCTCATGGGCTTCACGTATGGAAACGGCAGCAAAGCCTTTCCTTGCAACGAACAAGGAGCAAGCGTTCCGAACTATTACTAACGTGCTGATTAAGCAGAATAAACTGTTTAATGGAGAGCACCCTCTAAGCCCCCAAGACGAGGGGACTGTAAGGCGTCAATTTAACCAATTCAAAACTGAATGTAAGCAGATGATGCAGAGTGGCGTAAGCGTGTTTGAATGCGCTAAACGCTGCTACGAGCTGTGTGCAGCATATTTAACTGAATTCACCAAAAACCGCGGATATGAAGCCTACGCCTCTTATCTGGAAGGGTTGGGGCTGAAGAAGCTACTAATGGAATTCGAAAACTATGATGGAGTGGTGCGCTTGGAGCACCTGATAAACCATCCCGGGCAAGGTTTTAGTGCCGGGGAATTGTTCAGGGCTACCGAGACGCAAGAGCCAATAATTGCCTACCGTAACGACAATACTGATCCCACCCCTACAGTGAAATTATCGGAATGGCAGAAAAAAATGATGTGGAGTCTTTACAATCCTATCGATCATGCTAATATGCATGAGGACATTACATTAAACGATGGCATTAGTGTGGGCACAAGCTCCCTTGCTATCGAAAAATACGATGGCAAATATGTAGAGCAAATGCTTAAAGAGAAGCTACGGTTTCTAAATAAAAAGCAAAAGGGTCTGCTTAGTGAAGAAGAAGCCAAGCATCTGGAGTTCCTTGATAAGGTGCTGGGCGATGCACTTGGCTGTAAGAAAAATATCAAAGCCACTCCCAAGAGAGGCAGGATATTTAAGAAACCCGAAGATAATAAGAGCTATGCTTGTGTAAAAATGAGCATCAACCGCGCTATTGCGATTTTCCCCAATGGAAGCCCCGAACGAGAACTGATAAATAAATACTTCCGCTTCGTGAATGGAAAGTTCTACTGGGGATCTGCAGAACGCAGGGATGAGACAGCATAGCCTGAATAGATTAAAAAAGGATAAGGCGGGGTTAGACTCCGCCTTTTATTTTGTTGGCATCGTTTCATTGTTTCATTGTTTTCTGGCTTACCAGCGGGAAAGAGAAAGGCAGTAGAACTATAGACAATAGATATAGCTATATATATGATATATAATTATATAGTATATAGTATGTATAGGGTATAAAAGGGTATTCTCTTTTTCTGGTATAAGGCAGATAATGATGAAACGATGAAATGATGATAATGTTCAGTTGGATAACAAACACAGCTATATTAAATCGGAATATATATAATGTGTACCCCAAAAATAGTTTGCTTAATGAAGCAAAATAATTACCATATTATAAGGCGAAAACTTAAAATTCTTATCAAAGAGGAGTAAGAACATGAGAAAATATATTTTCTACGCAGTTCTAAGCGCAGTTTTATGCAGTTGCTCTGTAGTGCCGGTTTCAGTTGAACTTCCCTGGAATCGATCGCTTTCAGAAGAAAATATCCCAGCCGGTGCGATAATCGCTATTGAGGTGCAAGCTCAATCCACCCCTTTATTAGGCTCAGAAAGCTTGGTAGAGAGGGAAATAGCAAATAAGGCTGCCTCTTTGCTCACTCGAAGGGGATATTTAATAGCTGATCAGAATTATCAGTATAAACTAAACATTTACTATAAGACCCAGCTACAGCCCCGAACCAGCAATTCATATAGTAGCTATGAAGGAAATTCTGCTTCAAGCGCAACATATTCATCCGTAGGACGTTACAGTTGGGGGTACGGGGTTAATTTAGCTCAATCAATCGCAGCTTCACATGCAAGAAG
>JAQVMI010000001.1:0-4459 GCA_028703735.1 Candidatus Cloacimonadota bacterium
TTTTATCTCAGTTTTTCCTGCTGGTTAAGCAGATATTGTCGCTGTAGTCCAATCGACTAAAAGAGATAACTCTATTGGCATAAATTATTTAAGTCGATTCGACTCCAGACTCAAACAGTAAACACTGGCGAAACTATTGCCAAGACTAATGTCCGCCCACTTTTTATACAAACAGAACCTACTATCCTACGTCCATTGGTTGAGGTTATTGAACAGTCTCACAAACCTGATGAAGAAAATAGCGAAACTTTTGCTTGACACCCCTATCCCCTCAAATTTTCTTGGTGGATTGAATAACAAAGAGTGTGAGGTTTATAAAGCCATGGAAATTATCACAGAGACGCTCCGATTCCCCTCCGATTGTAATATAATTTTGGGGCAGAGCCACTTCATTAAAACTGTGGAAGATTTGTATGAAGTGATGGTAAACAGCGTTCCCGGAGTAAAATTCGGGTTGGCTTTCTGTGAAGCCTCAGGTCCCTGTTTAGTGCGAAAAGATGGCACAGATAACGAACTTATAGAAGTTGCGGTGGAAAACATGCTGCACATTGGAGCAGGGCACAGTTTTTTAATTATCATGCGCGATGCTTTTCCCATAAACGTGCTGCCGGGCATAAAAAATTGTCGTGAAGTAGTAAACATCTTTTGTGCCACAGCAAATCCCGTTCAGGTAATTATTGCGCAAACAGAGCAAGGACGTGGAATTATGGGTGTGATTGATGGAGCTTCGCCCAAAGGTATAGAATTGGATACTGATATATCTCACCGCAAAAAATTCCTTCTGGATATAGGATACAAGCGTTAATGCAGATTCGCACTTTCATAGCTCTGGAATTACCCAATAGTATTAAGCAAGAATTGCAGGGGATATATTCCCGTTTCAGCCTTTTAACTCCCCCGGGGGTAAATTGGGTGAAACCGGAAAATATGCACCTCACCCTCTTATTTATCGGTGATGTGGAACAAAACAGGATCTGCGAAATTGATTCCACCATGCAGCGTTTGCTTTTAGGATTTCCTGCGTTTAATTTTACAGCTTTGGGTTTAGAGCTATTTCCTGCTGTTAATCCAAGAATTATATGGCTGAAGTTGGGCTGCGAAAACGAAGATATTTTTAAGCTTCACCGCAGGTTGCTACGCGAACTGGACAGCTTGGGCATAAATGCTGATCGCAAAGCTATGCGCCTGCACATCACGTTGGCAAGATTGAAAACTGCCCTTTCACCAGAACTGGAGCGCGAAATACTGCAATTCAAAGTGCAAAATGATACCCTAAGTTATGGCAGTATCAGCCTGTTTCGCAGTGTTCTTGCAGCCACAGGTCCCAGCTACACAGTTTTAGAAAAATATAACTTACAGTAAAGCGGAGGTAAGATGCTTGACAAAAATAAAGATGCCGCACTAAAAACGGCAATCTCTCAACTGGAAAAAAAGTACGGAGTAGGAACGCTGATGCGTTTGGGTGATAAACCTTTGAAAGTGGTTGACGTGATCCCCACCGGAGCTTTTAATCTCGATATCGCCCTGGGTATTGGTGGCATCCCCAAGGGAAGAATAACCGAAGTTTATGGAGCAGAGGCTTCTGGAAAAACCACCCTTACTCTGCATATAGCCGCAGAATGTCAAAAGTTGGGTGGAACCGTTGCTTTTGTTGATGCAGAGCATGCTTTGGATACCTCCTATGCCAAGCGTTTGGGTGTTCAAACTGATAACCTGTTGCTATCTCAACCCGATGGAGGAGAACAGGCTTTGGAAATTACCGAAACCCTGGTTCGCAGCTCTGCAGTAGATTTAATCATCATCGATTCAGTAGCTGCCTTGGTTCCCAAACAGGAAATTGAAGGCAGCATGGGTGATAGCCACGTGGGCTTGCAAGCACGTTTGATGAGCCAGGCTTTAAGAAAGCTAACCGCAATTGTATCCAAAAGCAATACTGCCGTTATCTTTATTAACCAAACACGAATGAAAATAGGTGGCAGCCCCTATATGAATCCTGAAACTACCACTGGTGGAGTTGCGCTGAAGTTCTATTCATCGGTGCGTTTGGAAGTTCGCCATAGCGGCCAGATTAAGGAAGTGGGAACCGAAACTCAGGTTGTGGGAGCCCGCACAAAGGTTAAGGTAGTAAAAAACAAATTTGCTCCCCCCTTTAAAACGGTAGAATTCCCCATTATCTTTGGCGAAGGAATTTCGCAGCTCGATATCATCCTGGATATGGCTATCCTGCAAGACATCGTTAAAAAAAGCGGCTCTTGGTTCTCTTACAACGAAAACAAACTGGGACAAGGCTCTGACAAGACCAAAATGTTCCTGAAAGAAAACCCTGAACTATTGGCAGAAATTGAAGCCAAGCTAAGGGATAAAGTAAACCCTGATGAGTTTACCAGCACACCAGAAGACCATGTATCTGAAGATTCAGACGATATCTGAGCACGATAAAAACTCGCTTATAACAATAGACCAACAATCTTGGGGGGTTCTGAGCAACAGAACCCTCCTAACTATGTATCCTCTACCTTTTGAGGGTGAAATTGACGATAGTAAGGTAGCGGAGCTTAAAGCACTGCTGGAAACCCAAGCCTGCAATCAATTACTTAAATACCTGTCAGATAGAGAGCATTGCACTTCACAATGCCAGGATTTCTTAAAGCGTAAACACTATCACCCCATACTTATTAATCAAATTATCAGCGAATACCAAAAATTGAAGTATCTGGACGATTCGCGTTTTGTAAAAATTCTGATATCTTCACTTATAGAACGACGTAAAAGCAAAACCCACATCATAACAAAACTGCACGAACTACATCTTCCTTCCGCACTCTGGCGTGAAACTTTGAACGATATGTATATCCCAGATAATAGTTTGGAATATGTGAAAGAATCCATTTTGAAGCTAAAAATTCGCTACCATGAACTGCCGGAATATAAGCAAAAAGAAAAGATATTCGCCTCCCTAATGCGCAAGGGATTCGATTTGGAAGTGATTAACGAAGCATGGAGATATTCCTAAGAATGAATCTGATTCAGATATTTGATCCTCTACTCATTTTTATCTTGCTAAGGCGCATTTTTTGCTTTACAGAATTTTAAGCTTGATTTGAGTTGAGTCAATTGATTTTCTGCCAGCTTGCTTGTAATATGGAACTACCTAAGAGATAGAACATTTTTATCAGATAAATACACAGTTTGCCCTGGTGTTGCGCTGCTATGAGCGTGCGTGATTCACCCTAACGTGATAAGAATTATACAAACAAAAGGAGAATGCCATGAGACGCTTGATCTATCTCATACTTGTGTTGCTGGTGTTTGGGACTGCCCTTTCTGCCCAAACATTTGAGTATTCATTTACCGGTAACATAGGAACCTTCACACCCATAACGGGTGGGACATTACTTGGAACCGAAACTTCGGACGATCAACGCTTTGTTGATCCCGCTATACCTGCTGGAGGAACTGTTTTAACAGGTCCAGGTTTGCCAATAGGTTTTGATTTTATGTTCAACGGGATAAGTTTTGACCGCCTGGCTATAAATAATAATGGCTGGATATCATTGGGTCAATCTGCCCTTACTCCATCCGTCAACATCACAACAACTTCGGCATATACACCCATATCCAGTACAGCTGCCATCACTCCAGATCAGCTTTACAGCCGTATTGCAGCCTTGGGTAGAGACCTCCAGGCTCAGGTTGGTGCTTCGCTTCGCCTGGAAACCATCGGCACAGCTCCCAACCAGATCTGCGTTATCCAGTGGCTGAATTATAAAAAGTATGGCACAACCGGAACCGGAGATAGCTTCAGTTTCCAGCTTCGGCTTCATCAAACTACTAATAAAGTAGAAATCGTATATGGTTCCATGGTTTCCAATGCTACTGCCGGTAATTTCCAAGTTGGCTTACGTGGAGCACTGGTTACCGATTTCTTCTCCAGAACCACTGCCACAGATTGGAATAATACTACAGCATCAGCATTGAACACAGAGTTCTGTATAATGAGTGATGTTATTTATCCTGCTAATGGGCTAACCTTTAGCTTTAACTATCCGCAAACTAACGTGGCACCTAATCCGGCAAGCCTGATAAGCCCTGCTATGGGTGCTACTCTTGTATCTCCATTAACCACTGTAAACTGGACTTCCGGTGGTGGATTCCCTACTGGATACCGGATAAATTTTGGCTCGAACAATCCACCTACCAATATTGCCAATAACGTGGATCTGCAAGCAGCTACTTTTTACGATCCCCCTGGTGAATTAGCCATTTCTACAACCTATTACTGGCAGGTGATCCCCTATAACGCTAATGGCAGTGCAGTAAACTGCCCTGTTTGGAGTTTCACAACCCACGGAGATGCGTCTATTACCACTCTGCCATACACCCAAAACTGGGATGCTGTAACGCCTCCGGCTTTACCATTCGATTGGACAGCCATATATCAGGCTACCGTTACCACCGG
>JAQVMI010000001.1:4469-22788 GCA_028703735.1 Candidatus Cloacimonadota bacterium
CACATAGTACGCCAAATTGTGTGGCAATGTATAATCCTACAGATGTAAACACCATTGCCATGTTAGTGGGTCCACAGCTTAGCACAGCTATTCCAGCTAATACAGTGCGGGTGAAATTCTGGGGTAAGGGCAGTGCAGCCTATCATTTATTGGTGGGAGTTATGTCCAACCCCCAAGATCCTGCTACTTTTGTAAGCGTCCAGACTGTGAACACAGTCGCCAACTGGAACGAATATATTGTCAGTTTGGCGGGTTATACGGGAACTGGACGTTATATAGCTTTCAAACATGCAAGTGCAGCAGCCGCTCAAACCATCTATGTGGATGGCATTACCTTTGAGCTTATTGCTCCAAATGACCTGGCTGCTGTTTCTGTAACGGGCAATACCACTCCCTCGGTAAACCAGGCTTCCAACTATACTGTTAATGTATTCAATTGGGGAACTGCTACTCAGAACGCCTATAGTGTAAAGCTGATGAGTGGAACTACTGAACTGGCAAGCGTAACTGGTCCCAGTATCGCTCCGGCTGCAACCCAAAGTGTGGTTATCCCCTGGACTCCCACAACGCAGGGACCCATAGCTATTTATGGGAAGACGGTTCTAGTCGGTGATGCCAATCCCGCCAATGATGAATCACCTGTGTTAAACATAGCAGTGCAGCCTGCCGGAGCTACAGTTGTAACTGTTGGGGAAGGAAATCAGGAGGACGGCATTCCCTACGATTTTTATTATAAGAACAGCATTCATGAAGCCCTGTATTATGAAGCAGAATTGGGCATTATGGGAAGCATAACTGCCGTTACTTTCCATAATAATTTCGTTAGCAACCTCACCAACATGCCGGTGAAATTATGGCTGGGAACCACGCAATTGGCAGATTTATCTGCTGGTTGGATACTTCCTGATCAGCTTACGTTGGTGTTTGATGGAACCATAAACCTGCCATCTGGTGAGAACAGCATAGTGTTGTCTCTGCAAACTCCATACCAATACACAGGTGGTACGCTGGTTCTGTATGCCTACAGACCAATGGATACGCAATACTACAATACGAATGATAACTTTAAGGGACAAACTATCGGCACTACTCGCGGGCGCATTCTGAGAAGTGACACCGTTAATTATGATCCTGCTGCTCCTTCTGCTGCAGGAACTTTATCCGGTAAGTTTGCCAAAACCTCATTTACCTTTGTTGTGGATGGTATGGGTTCAATGAGCGGAACCGTTACCAGTGGTGGAAATCCTGTTTCCGGAGCAACTATTCAGGCTGCTGGAGCCAGTACCTATACGCAAACCTCCACAGCCACAGGAACCTATAGCTTCCCCTTCCTGCCGGTTGGTAACTATACGGTAACCGCCTCAAAAATCGGTTATCAAAACGTTACTCTACCTGCAGTAATTGTAGAAGACCAGAATACAGCACTGAACTTTGTGTTACCGCCTTCCACTACGGTTAGCGTAACAGGTTTTGTGCAAGGCAGCGATCTACCCGGAATTGGTCTTGCAGGTGTAGCTGTGCATTTGGATGGAGCCATAGATTTCGACGGCACCACCAATGCCAGTGGTAATTTTTCCATAACCGGAGTACTTTCCGGCAATACTTATAACTACACGCTTTCCAAGGTAGGATATCAAGACCTTACCGGAACTATAAACGTGGCTGCCGGAAACTATAACATGGGCACCCTTACCATGATAGAGGTTACCGATCCGCCCCGAAATGTATTAGCAACCGAAAATACTGCCCAAACGCAAGTTACCTTAACCTGGCGTCCTCCGGGTTCTACGGGTGGAGGTGGTGTACAAGATTTTGAGGGTGATGATGGTGGCTGGGTGCCAAGCTCTAACTGGACTAATCCCTTAGGCGATTGGCAGTGGACAAATACTTACAATGTAGCTGGTTACGTTGTGGGTGGCTACCCAACCAGCGAATTTCCTCCTCTTTTGGCTCATTCGGGAACAGGGCTGTGGGGAACTATTCTTTATGCCCCTTACACCAATTCTGGTGGCTTTAATTACTTAACCAAAACCTTTAATTTTTCTGGAATCACCAATCCTCAATTGAAATTCTGGAGTTGGAACAATTCCTTTGGTAATTTCGATTATGGTCAGGTCTCAGTGAATGGAACTATTGTTTGGGGTCCTGCCTGGGATACTAATCCCATTGAGTGGGAAGAAATAACCATAGATCTAAGTGCTTTTGCCAACCAGGGAGAGGTTATAATACAATTCCAGCAATATGCAACCACAGTAGTAAATTATGCAGGCTGGTATATTGACGACGTATATGTTGGCGCTGCACAAACCCTGGCAGGCAGCTATCCTGCTCCTACAGTGCCTGATGCATACAGAGGACTAAGCGAAATAGAAGCTGCCAAGCTTGCTGAAACCCTTAATCGCAACCTGCCTCGCTCCAGATTTAGCCAAACGCAGGATACCCGCACGCTTAATGGGTATAGGGTATGGCGCTTGCTGCAAGGGAACGAAACTATTGAAGCTACTTGGACACAGCTTTCTGCTGCCGTTAATGACACCACCTACACCGATACAACTTGGGGTGCACTGTCCGATGGAAACTACAAATGGGCTGTAAAGGGCGTTTACACCAACGGCGTGCTTAGCGTGCCTGCCTTCTCCAATTTGGTACGCATCCTGCGTAATGATCTCTCTGCACTAACTGTTGCGGGCAGCACAACCCCCTCCTCTGGAATGGCTACAACTTATAATGTAACCATTAAAAACACCGGAACACAAGCCAAAGCTGCCGGCAGCTATACTGTTAAGCTGATGAACGGAACCACACAGCTGGCTTCAGTTACCGGTGCTGCCATCGCTGCCAATGAACAATTAGTAGTGCCAATTTCCTGGACGCCAACTGCAGAAGGACCTATGGCTTTAACCGGTAAAGTTGTACTACCGGCAGATACGGTTCCTGCTAACGATGTATCTTCTGTATTAAATATCTCCGTGATGCCGGCTGGAGTGGTTGCTGTAACCGTTGGAGACGGATCTGCCACAGAAGGTCGTCCTCTGGATTTCTACTATAACAACAGCTTGTTCCAGTGCATGTATTATCCCAGCGAACTAAACATGTTCGGAACCATCTCTGCTCTTAGCTTCTATAATACCTTCGTAACCAACCTGCCAGACAAACCTACAAAACTATGGCTCGGCACCACACAACTGGAAAACCTTTCGGGTGGCTGGATCTTGCCTCCGGAATTAACCCTGGTTTATGATGGCAATATAACCTATCCTGCAGGCGAAAACACCGTTACCATTCCGCTGCAAACCACCTTCCAATACCTTAGCGGAAATTTGGTGCTATATGCAAACCGCCCGATGGATACAACTAACTTCAACACAAATGATAATTTCTACGTGCAAACCGTAGGTACAAACCGCGCCAGAAAGCTAACTTCCAACACAACTACCTACGATCCTAACGCACCTTCAGCAGTGGGGACGCTTTCCGGTCAGTTCCCCAAAACCACCTTCTATTTCACTCCTGGAGTAAATCCTATTTTCAGCATCAACCCCAATACCAAAAACTGGGGTACCGTGCTGATCAATAGCACCAATAACCAAACCTTCACACTTTCCAATGCGGGTGGAGGAACTCTTACCATAAGCAATATTGCAATTGCGGGTAGTAATATGTTCACCCTGCAAAATCTACCCACTTTACCTCTGAACCTCACATTTGGTCAGACTGCCACCTTTGTTGCCAGATATCTGCCTACCGCTGTTGGTGCACATACAGCTACAATTACGGTTACCGATAATCTGGCACGCACATATACCTTCAATCTGAACAGCAACGATGCAAACCGATTGCCTCGCACTGTTGCTTTAAGCGGAAACTGTATCGATACCACTCTGAACACCCTGCCCTATTCTCAGAATTTTGATGCTGTTACAGCTCCTGCCTTACCTCCGGATTGGACAAATATTGTGCAATCAACATCCACTACAGCAGTTGCAGCAACCTTTGCTTCCACTACGTATGCTTACAGCCAACCCAACTGCGCCAGATTGTATAACCCTTCGGATGCAAATGCCACTTTGATGCTGGTAGCTCCCCCCTTGGGAACGGCTATTGCAACCAATACAACCAGAGTAAAATTCTGGGCACGCAGCATAACAGCAGGCCATCCATTGTCTCTTGGTGTAATGGTAAATCCATCCGATCCAGCTACTTATGTGGAAACGGAAGCTATTCCCCTTACTACAACCTTAACAGAGTATGTGGTAGCTTTCAATGGTTATACCGGTGCCGGAAAACACATCGTCTTTAAACACGGTTTAGGCGCAGCCGGACGGACTCTTTATTTCGATGATGTGATGATTGAAGTGATTCCTACTAACGATCTGGCTGCCACTACGATTACTGGCAATGCCACTCCCACAGTGGGATCACCGGCAATTTACAATGTTGCTGTTCGCAACTGGGGTACAGCCTCTCAAAGCACCTATACGGTTAAAATGTACAATGCAGCCGGAACTGAATTGGCTACAGCCGCAGGTGTGGTTTGCGCTCCAGGGCTTACCGTGAACGTACCTCTTACCTGGACTCCTACCACTGAAGGCTCTGTAACCATATATGGAAAAGTAATCCTAACCGGAGACCAGAATAACCTGAACGACCAAACTCCGAACTTAACAGTTCTGGTAAATCCTTCCGGAGTGTTTACCCTCACGGTTGGAGATGGAGGACAATTTGCCCGGGTGCCACTGGATTTCTACTATAAAAACAGTATATATCAAGGGCTTTATTATCCTGCTGAAATGGGTAACTTCATGGGTATGATCATGGGCGTACAGTTCTATAACAATTTTGTTACAAATCTGCCCAATATGCCTACCAAAGTATGGATTGGAACCACCACCGAAACAAGCCTCACCGCTGGTTGGATTTCTCCTACAAACTTCACTTTGGTGTATGACGGTACCATAAACTATCCGTCTGGAGACAATATTGTAACCATTCCCTTTACCAATCCTTACCTATATTTGAATGGCGAAAATCTGGTGCTGATGTTCCAACGTCCAATGGATACAGCGTATTATAACACATCCGACGATTTTCAAGCTCAAACCGATGCGGTAAATACAACCCGTTCCAGAAAGATAAGCAGTGATACCACTACTTACGATCCTGCTGCTTTGCCAACTACCGGAACAGTATCCGGTCAATTCCCCAAAACCACCTTCATCGTTATTCCTGGAGGAGTTGGTCACCTTAATGGAACAGTTACTGCTGCCGGTGGAGCTCCCATGGAAGATGTTAGTGTGCAAATTGCCGATACCGGTTATTCAGATACCACAAACGCTCAGGGAAGCTACGCTATTCCCAATATTCTACCCGATACCTATAGCGTTGGCTTTTCCAAATATGGATACATCACTCAAAGCGTGAATTTCGTGCTTGAGGAAGATGAAACCGAAGTAATAAATGTAACCTTGCAGCCAATGCCTACTGTAGGTATCACTGGTACTATACTGGCAAGTGATACAGGAAACGGTATTGCCGGGGCAAGTATTTCGTTTAACGGATACCAGAATTATTCTGCTACATCTACTGCAACAGGAACCTTCAGCGTACCTGCGGTTTATGCCAACCAATCCTACAGCTACTCCATTCTTAGCCCCGGCTATACTCCATTAACAGGAACTGTTAATGTTGGCGCTACAGCGCATTCCATGGGCAATATGACTATGAGCGAAGTGGCTTATGCACCCTTTGGGGTTCAGGCAGAGTTAAATGTAAGCTATACAGCAGCAAATATAACCTGGCAAGCTCCAGATCCTACAGCAGTGGAAGTAACCGAGAGCTTCGAAAACGCCACCTTCCCTCCCATGGGATGGACTCAGGTTATTACCGATGATGGTGCGCAGATAATTCCCGGCGTGTTTCCCACCTGGTGCAGATTTGGCTCTATAAGTGCTGGTGGAACACCTGTAAATCCTACTGAAGGATCTTATCAAGCTGGCTTGTGGTGGGATTATGCTCATCAGGATGAGTGGCTGATAACGCCAAACTTCAATTGCCCGCCAAGTGCACATTTGAGTATCGATGCCTATGTATTTAGAGGCTCTGTGTATGGTGATCATTACTACGTAAAGGTATCTCCCGATAACGGAACTACCTGGACTGTTATTTATGATGCTTCCACAGCCACGGGTGGATGGAATTACTATGCTTCACCCATAATGTTAGATTTAGAAATGTATGGCGGACAGCAGATAAAGCTTGCCTTCCATGCAGAGGATCCAACTACTAATGATGGGCTTTGGTATGGCTGGTTTATAGACAATCTCTACGTGGGTAATGCCACGGAAAGCATACGTTTTGCCGGCTCGGAATTGCGTAGCAGCAGCTCTGCTATGCGCAACAAGCTAAGTGCACCGGAGATTACAATTACACAGGTTAGCCTATCTCGTGCTATACAAACAGGTGCTAAAACCAGCGAACCAAGCCTTGCTGTTGTCCCTGCCACCACCAGATCTAACCACAGATCTCTGCAAGGCTACAAAGTGTGGCGTTTGCAAGCAGGTAGCGAGGCAAATCAGAATGCGTGGACACTGCTAACACCTCAGAGCATCACCACCTTGAACCATCTGGATACAGGCTGGGAAAGCCTGCCTAATGGAAATTACCGTTGGGCAGTGAAAGCACTCTACACCGCTGATGTGGCATCTGTGCCATCTTTCTCTAACATCATACCAAGAGAAACCCTGATGGGGAATATAGTTGGTTTTGTGCGCAAAACAAACAATCAACCTATAGCAGGTGCAGTTGTTACCGCCGGTACTCAATCTGCCACTACAAATACAGCCGGTGCCTATAGCCTTGCCTTGCCGGTGGGTGTTTATAGCGTAACAGGAACTGCAAATAACTACTTACCCCGCACTTATGATGGCATAGCGGTTTCTCCTAACGAGAATACCACCCTGAACATCGTGTTAAGCGGAGTGGCTAATGAAGACGATATCCTACCAGTAACTGCTACGGAACTGGCAGGAAACTACCCAAATCCCTTCAATCCCGAAACAACCATCAGTTATGCAATTAAGGACGGATGCTTTGTATCCCTGGAAGTGTATAACCTTAAGGGACAGGTGGTTCGCAGCTTAATTAAACGTGACATGGAACAGGGCAGACACAGCGTTGTCTTTAATGGAAAGGACGATCTTGGCAAACCCCTTGCCTCTGGCATATACATGTACCGTTTGAAAGCTGGAAGCTATAGCTCCACCCGAAAAATGATGCTGATGGAATAAACGGTTTCATATAGGCTTTGCTCTATCAGGTTATAAAATAATTACTTGAGAAAGCAGGCATTAGAATATACACTAATAAACAAGAGGGGAGAGAAATCTCCCCTCTTATCGTTTTAACTAACTTTCGCATTTTCAGCAGGAATTGCAAGAACAATAGGTTCTCTTTCATAACGAGTGGGGATTGTTTCATGAATTGTAACACATCAAGCTATAGCTTTTCACCCTTCCAGGATATTTACCAGGCAAAGAGACATGAATCCAGCTTTAAATCCATTCTGCGAAAGAGACAGTGCATAAATTGATTCCAGATCAAGTCTGGAAAGACAATAGTTATTCGTAATTACAGCCGCCTCGGCTGTAGGCACACGAGGTGTGTGCAATAACACCATCAAAAAGAACTTTTACTTGGGCAGAATAATCTTCGGCTGTAGGCACACGGGGCGTGTGCAGTTACTATTATGCAGGACTGACAAATTTAGCGATTACAAAGCCTTGCTATACTACTTGCGGTAGCCTCATACAAGAAACTGCTTGACTTATTCTCTATTTACGCATCATTGCACAAAGTGATATTTAGATTAACCTATAAATGTAAAGCGAAATTAATATCCTACAGGAGGATAAGATGTCCGAAATACTCTATATTAAAGGGCGCGAAATACTGGATTCCCGTGGCAACCCCACTGTGGAAGCAGACGTCCATCTCGAAAGTGGCGTAATGGCAAAAGCCGGAGTTCCCAGTGGTGCTTCCACCGGTGAACGCGAAGCTATTGAGCTTCGTGATGGTGATAAAAAACGCTATGGCGGCAAAGGTGTGCTGAAGGCTGTGGCTCATATTGATGAGCTTATCAGTGCAGAATTACTTGGTATGGAATCCATACATCAGGCAAATATCGACAAACTGATGATTGCCCTGGATGGTACACATAATAAGGCAAAGCTTGGTGCAAACGCCATTCTGGCAGTTTCTATGGCAGTAGCCAGAGCAACAGCCATGGAGCTTGGTGTCCCTCTTTACCGCTATCTGGGTGGTGTAAATGCCTTTACGTTGCCTGTTCCTATGAGTAACATCCTAAACGGTGGTGCTCATGCCGATAATAACGTTGATATTCAGGAATTTATGGTGATGCCTTTGGGTGCAAAAACATTCAAAGAAGCCTTGCAAATGAATGCAGAAGTTTTTCATGCGCTAAAAGCCATTCTTAAAAAACGCGGCTTGGCAACCTCTGTGGGTGATGAAGGTGGTTTTGCTCCAAATCTGGAATCGAACGAAGAAGCACTAATAGTAATTGTGGAAGCGATAAAAGTTGCCGGTTATAAAGCGGGTAAAGATATCTATATAGCAATAGATGCCGCAGCCTCCAGCTTCTTTGAGAAGGGAAAATATGTGTTCGAAGGCAAGAAAATAAGCTCTGATGCGCTGATAAAATACTACGAGACAATAGTTAAGAAGTATCCTATTTGTTCTATTGAAGATGGTCTTGCGGAAAATGATTGGGATGGCTGGAAAAAGCTTACCCAGAAATTGGGCGATAAAATCCAGATTGTGGGTGATGATTTATTGGTTACAAATCCTGAACTTATTAAGCGCGGAATTAGTGAAAAAGCTGCAAATTCGGTACTGATAAAGCTAAACCAAATTGGAAGCGTAACTGAGACTATCGAGGCTATTAACACTGCTCACAAAGCTGGATGGACATCTGTGGTTTCACACCGCAGCGGTGAAACAGGCGATACCTTTATTGCAGACCTTGCCGTAGCACTAAATACCGGACAGATCAAAACCGGCTCCATCTCTCGCAGCGAACGTGTGGATAAATACAATCAACTACTCCGAATAGAAGAAGAACTTGGTGAAGCTGCCTACTTCCCTGGAAAGGCAGTTATAAAGCAACTTGTCTAAGGGACAATAATCTTCTGACAAGCTTCTTATAGAAATAATTACCCGTGGCTTTACGCTGCGGGTATTTTTTTGTGATTCGGAAACACAAGGATCTTTGCCAAACTTTTGTCATGTCAAGTTTCCTAAGTCGCAGAACGTTTGGGCTGTCAATCTCCTGATTGACAGAAGCGACGGAGTCGCTTGTAGTTATAGCGAGCTATGCCCGCTGTGTCAATCAGGAGATTGCCACCCCAAGCTTGACATGACACTATTTATGAAAGTGATCCTTCAATATAGGGGCAAACAAAAAGGGCGGTCTTTAGCACCGCCCTTAAATATATCTGTTTCTTTTGCGCTTAAGAACTCTATTTCATCAACATCAGTTTGTAACTATAGCTATTGTTACCAATGCTCATCTTCATTAAATACAAACCGCTGGGACAGCTTGCTCCATCGTTATTACGTCCATCCCACTGCCTGCTATATGTACCTCGGGCTAATGTTTCGCTTAAAAGCTTACGAACCACCTGTCCTCTGCTATTGTAAATGTTGATAGTGGTTAATGCAGAGTTATTTACCCCAAAATTAATAGTGGTAGAAGGATTGAAGGGATTGGGATAGGCACTGTTGAATCCAGGCACTACGGGAGTATCGGAATTTCCGTTGTTGTTATTGGTATAGGTGAAAGTGACCGGACCATAGAAAGATTCGCTTCCATCCAGCTCCACACTTTGTAGCCAATAGTAATAAACTACTCCACTACTTGCTTCGTTATCACTAAACACATAAGCCTGCATGGTGGAAGTATTGGTGCCGGCAATTAAAGCGGAGACTACGGTAGCGTAGCTTACATCCTGAACTTCACTCCGGTGAATATAAAAACCACGAAGATCAGATTCTGATTGGGTAACCCACATCAATTGGATGCCACCTTGTATGGAATAGGAGGCTGTAAAGGTTGAAAGTTCAACGGGCAGAGTTCCGCCCCCACCATCATCATTAGCATCAAATTCGAAGGGTCCTGTTCCATTTGTTCCAAACGCAGTTGCTGTATATGTTCTGTCAGTTTCATCATAAACAAAATCAATCAAAACAAGTCGTCGGTTACCCCAAATAAATGCTGGGTCAGGAACTGCACTCCAATCAAAATCTTCAACTGTATCCTCGGCATTAGTCCACGAAAAAGTAACCACTTTATCGGGACCAACAGAGGTTGCAGAAAAACTCCATTGTCTATTTACATTTATGCCGTCAAAAGCTCCATAAGTAACAGTCATATTTACAAGATATTCATCGTTTTCCGCCAAAGCGATAAACTTAGCTTCCTCAATAAAGCCATCGGTTCTAAAAGTATTACCGGAAAATGCTATCGAAGAAGAACCGAGAATTGTTGTAGTGCCTTCTACCGTAACGTCATCAGCTAAGGTTAAGGTGGTGGATGATCCTCCAACAGTTAGTGTCTCTATTGTTGAAGGTAACCCATTTGCTGTTTGCGAAGTTCCAGAAAAAATGAATTATGTAGATGAGCTGAGAGAAGATGAAGGACACTGAATTGTGCCGGTGCTTCCGGTAACGCCCCCAGCACTCTTAGTATCAAATGTTCCGCCAGCCTCCAGAGTAAAAGAAGAGGTGTCAGTACCTGTTACAATTCCGCTTGCTCCAGCAGTTATTCTACCACCATCAGACACAGTTAGAGTCCCAGAACTACCAAGATCTATTGTGCCGTTTAAGGTAATAGTTACATTACTATTTGCAATACACTCGTCAGTAATAGTTAAAGTCCTTGACGAGTTAACGGTAAGAGGACCTGATAAATCAAGTGTCCCAATAGTAACAGGACCTGCAACGGTTAGTCGTTTACCATTAGATGTTGAACAATTAGTGGCAGTTAATGTGTAACCGGCAGACGTGGTTAAATTGCCTCCACTGATTACGAGGTTGCTAACAGAAGGTGAAACAGCCCCCAAGCCACTTATAGCATGCAGGATGGTTACAGTAGAATTATCTTGGGCATTAGGGATATGTTGACTGATTAACCCAGCTCTCGCTTACATATTTCTGCCAACCAGATGCATTATCCCAGCTACCAGTGGCACGTGTTCGCCAATCGCCCTCAGTTTGGGCATTAATTGTGGCTATCCACAACACTAAGATCGTTAAAAACATGAAAATTCGCTTATTCATTTGTTCCTCACTCTATTAAAAAGTATGATGAATTAGGGGTTAACAAGTTGGGTGCAGGATGGATAAGTGCGTTAAAACCAATGCTGCAAACCAACTATATCATAAAATCACTCTATTTACAGTTTAACCTCAGTAGGGCGAATGGCAAATATAAAAAACCGAGCCTCACTAAGCTTTGGGTCATGATGTTTAACTTCCATTATATTGTCAAGATAATTATCTCGCTAAATGGTTGTTGCATTCCTTTTCCACATATTGTTGACCAGTTTCACTTAACACAATATTAGCAAGAGATTAACTAATACAATAATTCTACGAATGATCAACTAAGTAAACTGCGTATCTACCTGTATATAATAATGTTAGAAATGTGTATTTGAGATAGGCTAAATGCAGATGGAAAGCATTGATAAAAAGTCAAAATGAGACTTGTGGAAATATATCTACAAGGCTCTAATTGTAATATTGTAGGTGAACCTTGATCTTGGCTTTATTTTTAGCAATGTTTACTTTTTGAAGTCTGGAGTCCATTTAAGTCTGGAGTCGTTGCAGCTTAAACAATCTATTTCTATAGAGTTAACTTATTTAGCTGCAAGGACTACAGCGGCACAGCTGGAATTGGTTGTGCTAAGCTATGAGACGCTGTAAATATCACCACAAAGATATAGTAAAGAATAAGCTATGAGACGCTGTAGTCCATTTCACCGCAAAGAGTTAGGTAAGTAATCAATAATCAAAGGTGAAATCGACTCCAGGCTTGCATTGGTGCAGCAAACCATGCCTTACCCCTCGGGATGAGACAGTAAGCACTTCTACAGAACATGCTTGCATAATAGCATGGTAGAGCATAGCTGAACAAAGGATTATATCGGCACGCTCTGCTTCCATTCCGGGTATCTGTTTTCGCTCAGTTATGTTTAACGTTTTATACATCTCAATCTCTGCTTTAAGTTGCACCATGGTAAGCTGAAAGCCATCCAAATCAACTGAAGTAAGTTTATCATTCTGCAGTGCTACCTTTGCGCAAGCCAGTACACCACCACCGGTTGCAAAAAGCTTGGCAGAAGTAAAAAAGGGAATATTCAGGCTATGGGATATTGCATGGGATAACTGTTGTAAATCATAGTTAGAGATGGGATCGCTATGCACAAAACGTCCATGCAAATTAACCGCACCTATGGGTAGGCTAACGCTTTGTAGTATTTTGCCATTCATCCCATGGATAATCTCTGTGCTTGCCCCACCACTATCAAACAGCAGGATATCTTCATTTTTATCTGGTAAACCGCTTAACACTCCCAACCAGGCAAGCTTGGATTCCTCATCCGCACTTATAATCTTAAGCTCAATTCCACATTCTTTCCATATAGCCCTTACAAATTCTGCGTTATTTGCCGCTTTTCGCAGAGCTTCAGTGCCAACTGCTATAACCTTCGTTTGGAGTGGTAAATCTTTTATAATGGTGTTTACGGCAGCAACGCTGTTTTGTATGGCTTGTGTGGAGATATTTCCTTGTTCGTCCAGGGCAGAGCCCAATCTTGTAATTAGTCTTATATCCTGCCCATAACTAATACCTTCGGGGGTAATTTCTGCAAAAAGGCATTTAAGAGAGTTCGAGCCAAAATCCAGTGCAGCAATTAGCATAGAAACACTCCTAAAGGGCAATCGCGGGATAAAAGATGGAAGAACATGAGTAGGTAGAGACCATTGATTTACACCATAAAGAGTGGGGGATGAGTACACCCCCCACAAGATGGTAATAAGCTACAATGATGGATAAAGTGGAAATTTATCGGTTAAATTTCGCACATCTGCTTTCATGGAGGCAAGATAAGCTTCGTCGTCGCTATTCTTGCGCACTCTTTTGATAAGCTCTGCGATGGTTTTCATTTCGGGAAGCCCCATTCCTCTGGTTGTAACAGAGGGGGTTCCCAAACGTATTCCCGAAGCAACAAATGGGCTTCTGGTATCAAATGGCACGGTGTTTTTGTTAGCTGTTATTCCTGCCATATCCAAGGCTTCTTCCATTTTTTTACCGCTGGGGCTGCCAGAAACCTCGGGACCCAAATCCACAAGCATCAAATGTGTGTCTGTGCCACCAGAAACAAGCTTGAATCCATTATCCATCAGCGCATTTGCCAAAGCTTTTGCGTTGGCAACCACATTCTGTTGATACACTTTAAATTCTGGTTGCAGGGCTTCGTGGAAGGCAACAGCTTTTCCGGCTATAGCATGCATCAGGGGTCCGCCCTGGATACCGGGAAACACCTTGGCATCGATATCTTTGGCATATTGTTCTTTGCACAAGATTAAGCCAGCCCTGGGTCCACGCAAGGTTTTATGCGTGGTAGTGGTTACCACATCAGCATAGGGAACAGGGTTATCGTGCAAACCGGCTGCTACTAAACCTGCAATATGAGCCATATCCACCATAAATTTGGCACCTACCAGATCTGCGATGGCGCGAAAACGGGCAAAATCTATCTTACGCGGATAAGCAGATGCACCAGTTAGGATCATTTTAGGTTTATGTTCCAATGCCAACCGCTCAATTTCGGCGTAATCGAATTGCTCTGTATCTTTGTTAACCATATAGTGGATAACGTTATAAAGCTGTCCACTAAAGGAAAGTGGATGTCCATGAGTTAGGTGTCCGCCATGCGAAAGTTCCAGAGCCAGAACCGTATCTCCAGGATTTACCAAGGCAAAATAGGCAGCCATATTAGCTTGTGAACCGCTATGCGGCTGCACATTGGCATGTTCTGCCCCAAAAAGCTGTTTAGCTCTTTCTATGGCAAGGCGTTCCACATCGTCGATGAATTCGCATCCACCATAATATCTTCCATAAAGTTTGTAGTTAATCTGCCCTGTTTTCTTACTCCAGCGGTAGGGATAGCCTTCCGCATATTTGTTTGTTAACACACTTCCCTGAGCTTCCATTACTGCCAAAGATGTGAAGTTTTCGCTGGCAATTAGTTCCAGATTTTCCCTCTGTCTTGTAAGCTCACTCGCAATAGCCTGATAGAGCTCGGGATCAACTGATTGGATGTGGTTCATTACCTTTCTCCTTGATGTATTTTATTAAGTCTATTTTGATGTCTGCCTCCCTCAAAAGCTGTTTCCAACCAGGCGGAAGCTATTTCGATGGCATAATCTGCTGCTGTGAAGCGAGCAGCCAAAACAAGTACATTGGCATCATTGTGCCTGCGTGAAAGCCTTGCAACATCTGTAATTGTGCATAGGG
This sequence comes from Candidatus Cloacimonadota bacterium, assembly GCA_028703735.1. GTDB lineage: Bacteria > Cloacimonadota > Cloacimonadia > Cloacimonadales > Cloacimonadaceae > Cloacimonas. Next base: position 19,066 of record JAQVMI010000001.1, read on the forward strand.
CAGCGCGAACACCTGTAACCTTATTGGCAGTAATGCTCATGCCTATGCCACTGCCACAGATCAGGATGCCTTTTTCACAGATACCTTCAGCAACGGCTTTGGCAGCCGGAAATCCGGTATCAGGATAATCCATGCTATCGGTGCAATGGGTGCCAAAATCTGTAAACTGATGCATGGGAAAAGCATGTTTTATGGCTTCTTTCAGTTCAAAACCTGCGTGATCTGATGCTATGGCAAGCTTCATAAATCCTCCGCCATGATACATGCAAGGGACAGGCAGTAATATTTAGAGTTTTCGCTTTCGCTGCGACTCATCACAACCACCGGTTTAGTAGTTCCACAAATCAAACCTGCCAATTCTCCACCTCCGAACAGCATCAAACCCTTGTAAAAGCTATTGGCACTCTCCAAATTCGGGAAGATAAGTATATCTGCATCACCATTTATGGGGCTGCTAACTCCCTTAATTTCCAAGCTGGAGGGATCACAAGCCAAAAATACATCCAGTGGTCCGTCCATTATGCAGTTTTTTATCTGACCTCTATCTGCCATTTTGCACATTAAAGCAAAATCAAAGGTAGCCGGAATGGCAGCAGTAACCTTTTCCGTGGCAGAAACAAGGGCTACTTTAGGTTTGGCAATTCCCAGCCTACGGGCAATATTCACGCTGTAATTAACCATGGCGATCTTCTGATCCAGATCGGGATAGGTAAGCACAGCGGTATCGCTAATAAACAGCAGTTTATGGTACTTTGGCAGCTCCAGAGCGCAAGTATAGCTCATCACCGCTTTGGGAGGCAGCAAACCCTTCTCTTTATCTAACACAGCTTTCAGGAATTTATCTGTAGCAACCAATCCCTTCATCAATACATCAGCTTCACCACTTTGAACAAGGCGCACAGCTTCCCGGGTGGCAGATACCTCATCCGGAATATCCACTATCTGATAAGCATTAACATCCTTTATTTCTGGTAAAATCAGCTCTGCAATTCTGCCGGCATTACCTATTAGTATTGGAAAAACAAAGCCATCTTTAACCCCGCGTACAAGTGCGCCAATAGTATTTGCATCCTCTGCCACGGCTACGGCTATGCGAAATAGCTTACCCAGGTTTTTCGCTTTTTCGGCAATTTCACTTAAGTGCTTAATAGCTGTATCCATTTATGCCAACATCGCAGCCAAGGCGATAGAATATATCTTAGATTTCTCGCTATCTCCGCGAGAGGTTAATACGCAAGGAACCTTAGCTCCCATCACAATAGCACAGAGTTCGCTTTTCAGCAGTTTCACAATGGTTTTATAAAACGTGTTACCTGCCTCAATATTGGGAAACAGAATACAATCTGCATCGCCACAAACTTCGCTATCCATTCCTTTTATAATTGCGCTTTCCTTATCAACAATCAAATCCATTCCCAGGGGACCTTCCACTATAGCACCTTTAATCTGACCACGTTCTGCCATTTTGGAAATTATAGCCCCATCTGCACAGGAGGGAATTTTGGCTAAGGTTTGTTCCGAAGCACCCATAATAGCCACCTTAGGCATTTCTATGCCCAAAAAATGCGCAGTTTTAATCAGATTATTTACAATGGCTACCTTTTGGTTCAAATCTGGCAGGGGAATTATAGCCACATCGCCAAAAATAAGCAGTTTATGGTAGTTTAAGGGCTCTGCAACGGTTATATGAGTTAGAACCGCACCATTATTCATTAAACCTCTTTCTTTGTTTAGAATGGCTTTCATATAGCGATCTGTGGATAGCAGCCCTTTCATCAAAAAATCGCCTTCTCCATCATTGATCATTTTCACCGCTAAATCTGCCGAACCAACATCGCTGGCACAATGAACTATTTTTACTATGCTGCAATCAAGCTGATGCTCCATGCAAACCTTGTTTATAATAGCTTCATCACCTACAATTATTCCTTCAATAATCCCCATTTCCACGGCAGCATGAACAGCCTTAACAGTATGAGCATCAATTCCCCATGCGGCTACAAGCCTTTTTTTGGGTCTGGCAGCCAAGACCTCTAACATCTGATCGAGTTTACTAATTTGCATCAGGTTACGTCCTTCTATTTTCTATTATTTTCAAATTCAAGTACTTTGCTCCAAACAGCATTAAAACTGTTCAAATCCAACAGATTCATCTCTAAATAATGTTTGTTATTGCGGATAAAAATCTGGCTTTGTAAATAGTAATCTGCACTGCTAAGTTTCTTTAGTTCCAAGGCTGCTTCATTGTTTTCGGGAACCATCAGTGGCATATTTCTATCTCCGGGAAGCGCAATTATCACAGATTTTGCTTTTATTATCAGCTCTGTAAGCTCTTGCACAGTAACTTTGGGCTCGGAATCGGCTTCCATATCTCCAATTATCAAAACGGGAGACCGCTGAAATTCTGCGCTAAAATCCTGCTTCCAGGCATCACTCAGCATGGATTCCACCATAATCTGCTTTGCTTCATTAAGCGATGGCACCTTTGCTATCGGCACATTTTCAGCCTTTACGATAGCAGCTTCAGGTGATGCCTTGCCTGTGAGGCTGCATCCAAAGCAAAACAAGGCGAGCATTGTAATGAACAATAAACCAATCAAAAAGCGCATTCTATCTCCAATAACACATGTATATTAAAGCTATGCTGCAAGTTACACATATTCTTCCATTAGCTATAACAGAAAGTGCAGTTTACGCTTAGATAATGAATTTTGTCAAGAAGTTTATGCTTTAAACCAATTTCCCCTGCTGTGAATTTTATTCCACACAGATTAATTTCAAATAAGCAAATTCTTCTTGCCAAAAATTGGAAAGCTTAAAACAATGGTATTCATGAATTAGCCAGGAGGTTATCATGCCATATTTGTATGTTGTAACTGCTTTTGCGTTCCTTGTGATCCTAATCATTATTCGCGGTTTGATTGTGGTTCGCCAGGCTCAGGTTGTGATAGTTGAACGATTGGGGAGATACTTTAAAACATTGGATTCCGGTATCCACATTATTATTCCAATTTTTGATCAAACACGCCCGATTCATTGGCGATATAACAAACAGGATTTTAGAGGGAATACCATCCAGGTGCAAAAAACTGAAGATCGTATAGACATGCGCGAAACTGTGTACGACTTCCCCCGTCAAAACGTTATAACCAGCGATAACGTTTCCATAAACATCAATGCCATGCTGTATTTTCAGATCACCGATCCCTATAAGGCTGTATATGAGATTGGTAATCTGCCGGAAGCTATCGAAAAACTAACCCAAACTTCCTTGCGTAATGTAATCGGTGAACTTACTCTGCAAGAAACCTTTACCTCCAGAGATGCGATAAATGCCAAGCTGCGGGATATTTTGGATGAAGCCACCGATAAATGGGGTGTGAAGGTAAACCGCGTGGAACTTCAGGATATCCTTCCCCCGGAAGATATTAAAACCGCCATGGAAAAACAAATGCGCGCCGAACGTGATAAACGCGCCAAAATCCTTACTGCCGAAGGTGAAAGAGAATATCAGATTTTGGTAGCCGAGGGTGAAAAGCAAGCTCGCATCGCACGCGCCGAAGGTGAAGCTCAATCCAAGCTATTAGTTGCCGATGCAGAGCGAAAATCTATATCCCTAATAGCCGAAGCCGTGAAAGATACTGGCACCGATCCGGCACAATACCAGATTGCCCTAAAATATGTGGCAGCATTTCAGGAAATTGTGAAACAAGGCGATAAAAC
>JAQVMI010000132.1 GCA_028703735.1 Candidatus Cloacimonadota bacterium
TGCAACAATGCGATGTGAACGTGCAGATTAGCAACCAAGTGGCAATTACAGTTACTACTCTAAAATATATAAACCAAAGCGAATCTGCCACTCAAACTGTTTTTGGTTTCCCTCTGCCTATGGAATCCAGTGCAACGGCACTAAGCTGGAAAGTTAACGGCTTGTGGTATAATGCAGTTATAGAACCTGGCAGCCAGGGTTCTGTAACACCTCCGGGTACAAGCATGAATCCTTCCCTGGATGCACATTTGGGTAAAACACCTTTATTTTTTAACATCCCCCAGTTTGCTCCACCAAATACTGAGGTGATTGTGCAATTAACCTACGTAGAACTACTTAGTTATAGCAATGGTAACGTTTCTTACAGCTATCCTTCCGATTATGATTATTTTGAAAATCCTACCCTGGATAGTTTGAACGTAAGTATCCTGGTTACAGGTTCAAGGCAGATCACCAGTCTAAATCTGACAGGTTTTCCCGGTGCAGTTGTTACGATCGATAGTTCTACAGCAGGAGCTACGCTAAATCTGAATAATTTTACCTCTACCGTGAACATCGAAGTAAACTACAGCCTCGCTATGCAAAACCTGGGTGCCGATACTTTTAGCACTTTGATAGATCACAGCAATGTTCCGGATGATCTGGGTGATGGTTTCTTCATGTCTGTGGTAGAGCCACAACCTTCGGGAAACGTTATCCAAAAATACTTCACCTTTATGCTTGACCGCAGCAACAATATGTTTGGCACCACTCTTCAGCAAGCAAAAAATGCAGCCATATATATGATCTCAAATCTTAATCCGGGAGATTATTTCAATGTGGTGGATTTTTCTACCGCTGCCGGCACTTTTGCGGTTAATCATGTCCCCTATAACGAGCAAAATCGTGATCTTGCCATTTGTTATATCACGAATCTGGATGCTCAGGGTTTATGCAATATTTCAGGGGCGTTTGATACTGCAGTGCCTCAGTTTATTTCTGCTCCTGCTAATGCTGCAAATATTATTGTGTTTTTAACCAATGGCTTCCCCACTGTTGGTATTCTTACTACTCCCGAATTGGTTACGCACATAAATAATCTGGTTCAGGAAACCGAGCGCAACGTAAATATATTTTCTTTTGGAGTAGGCAATAATGTTGCATTTCAATTGCTTAGCCAGATTTCTGCAGCCAATCAAGGAATTGCAGTCTCTGCAGGAATAAACGATTTACAGAGCATACTAATCGATTTCTACACCAACATCCGCAATCCCATCCTGCTGGATGCCGTTTTAACTGTTGTGGGAAGCGTGGGGAATATCGGTGAAATTTACCCCAATCCCCTGCCCAATTTGTATTTGGGTAACCAGATGATTGTCTGTGGCAGGTATCATGCAGGACAAACTATCACGCTGGGTATTGAAGGCTATGCCCTGGGGAGTCAGGTTACTTACAGTTATGAATCTAAGCTGAACAACGCTCCATTGCCGCAATACGTATTCCTGATGAAGATTTGGGCTAAACTGAAGATAGAGTATCTGATGAACCAATACTATCAGCTTGATCCGTATTCGACCGAAGCTATAGTTCTACACGATCAAATTGTGCAGATAAGTGTGGATTATGGGGTGCTGTGCTCCTTCACCAGCTTTACCGGTGAAACGGATATAGAAGATGAACTCGCCATAGTTCCTCTAAAACCATTTAAGCTTAGGGGAAACTATCCCAATCCCTTCAATCCCGAAACCAGTATTAGCTTTGAAGTATTAAGCCCGCTGCATGGAAGTTTTTCTCTAAAAATCTATAACTTGCGCGGTCAATTGATTCGCACCCTGCACGTTACAGTTAATGGCATGGGAGTATATCAGATTGTGTGGGATGGAAAGGATGAGCTTGGGAACTCTGCTGCCAGCGGTGTGTATTACTACTCTTTGGAATCCGGCAGCTTTCAGAGCACTGCAAAAATGTTGCTTATGAAATAATGAATACCAGTATGGACTTGATGGACTGAATGGACAATATGGACGGTTGGTTATCGCTGAAACCTGTCCATAAAGTCCATCGAATCCACAGAATCTACACAGCATCGCTCAATATTTAATCATTATGAAGAAAACACTTGACAGATAATTCTGATTAATCATTATTGAAATATGATGTATTTATATGAATAGGAGTAATTATGAACAATCCGCTTATGAAGATTGTTGCCCTTTGCGTACTTGTTTTATTTTTTTCTTGTGGGAGAGATAATCCTGTAGCTCCCAAGCCACCAGCAGTAGAGTTTATCAGCTTCAGCGAAGAAAAAATCCCCTTACCCAATGATGAATACATCTATCGTCAGGGCATCCAGATTGATCAAAGAAAGGGATGCACCCGTTACGCTTATCGGCTGGGAACCGCTACAAATGCACTCCCTGCTGGTTACTTCGCTGATGAGGAAGGTTGGATATTTTTCCGAACTCATGGTTCGGGAGATACGATTCCTCTCTCTGAGCCAGGTGAACATAGAAGTATATGGACTTCTCAAGCATCCCTAAGCTGTGAATTCCCTTCTACAGAGGGTAAAATCCACAATCTGATAAACCATATTGATCTAAAGGTTAAATCTGAGAATGGAGAGATAAATACATTCAGTTCTGCTTTTAAGAGTAACCGTTTTGTCGGTAGCCGGATTATTGTTCCTTTCGCAAATGGTGCCACCACCTCCACGGGAATGGAATTTCAATTGCAGGAAGTGATTGGCGATGTTTTGATGGAAGGCATGTATGCTCAACACTTTATGTACCGGCTGAACATCCTGAATGAAAGTCTGGAAGTTATTAGCAGCACTGATTGGTATAGCAGCTTGGAAATGCCAGATTTGCGAAAAGTTATTCTAAATAGTACCACCCTTCCCGCAATCACAGCAAACACAGCTAACCAATTCACTCAATTCGAGTGTTATGTGGTTAGCCGCCAAGGTGTTCAGGAAGCAACCACAAAATCTGTTTATTTCCGTGCTCAAACTGGCAATAAACCCGTAGCTATGATCTATCCTGAAACTATCACCGGTTTTGGTCAATACCACTACAGTATCAAAGATTGGGACATGTATCCATACGATGTTATCCCTTCGAATGATAACCGCAAGAACCGTAATCTATGGAGATCAAACAATGTTTATGAAGCGATCAATTCACCTGATTTCAAACTTCACCTAAGGTGGGGTTATGCTGGTCAATATGCTTTTTATCAAGATGGCGATGTAATTATTAGCAATAATCCCTTTAATAGTGAAACAAATCAATGTCTGAATGAACAGAACGTTAATTACTACAGTAAGATTGTTGCATTTGATCTGAGGCTCGATGAAGCTCCTCTATTAGCTTTAGACCAATTCATTGAGCCGCAGTTAGTTACCCACGAAAATGGAGGTACCTGGCTAAGAGTGAAGAACATTAACGATAATGCCCGTCACTGTACGCTGAGTAACATTGCCAATGGTAATCATTCTCTTGAAGTCTGCGCCATAGATTTGCAGGGTGTTTGTAGTAACCCAGTCTCAGTTCAGATAAACTTAGTGCCATTCAAGCCACTGAACAATCGAAGTGGAATTTTAATCGTGGATGATACGGTGAACCATAATATGTATTCGCCCGAAACCTATGTGAATAATTTCTATAATTCAGTCGTACCCAGCTTATATGGACAAGTTGATAGTTTCCAATGTGATGCCGGGAATGGTCTGTTCAATAGAATCTCACCTGTACTTATGCAAGATTTTTATGCTGTTGTCTGGCATAGTGATAATCCTTCGAATTCAGGAAGTCTTCAGTTTTATAGCATTGATTCACTGGAGTTATACTTGTCTGGCGGAGGAAAACTGATCATAAGTGGAACGAGTAAATTAGTAAGTATTTTTCAAGGTATGAATACCCAAGATTTTCTATCCAACCGCTTGGGGATAAACTCAACAAATTACTTGGGCTATCTTTCACTTAATCAGGCTAGCAATCCTTTTTTTATCAATGCTATCGGTTTGAATGGCTTAAACGGTATTACTCTTGATCTTACTGAACCGTTTAACTCAATTGTAAACCTCAGGAAAGGTTTATCAGCAATCACCTATTTTAATCCTGACACGGTGATGAATTACCTCTATGGTTTTGGTTGCAAACCGGTTGATTCTCCGAACTATCCACCTACTCAAGCGCAATATGACCTTTACTCATCTAAATTCGTAGCTTATAAATACAGCAATGCTGATTCAAGGGTGGTTGTTTTTGGTTTCCCTCTTTCCTACATGGAACAAGCTGATGTAGAAACCGCATTACAGAGTATATTCAATGACATCTTAGGTGCTCAGTATGCAAACGGGAGTTCAAAATGAAGTACTTGTTGATCTTGACTGTTGGCATTCTTTGTTCGTTTGCTTATGCCAGCACGACAAATGATGACATGTTTGATGGTAAATCTATGGTTTTTGAGAATCACACCGCTGGTAATATGAAATTGGAGACATCGAATTACGGATATTTCCGCAATCTTACTTTTCCTGCATATGCACCCTTTTTAATGGTGGCGGAAAGCGGAACTTGGATTTCAGCCAAACGTTATCGTCGGGATTCATTAGGTAATTTGCTTTACTGGTTAGCGCAAGTTCCTTCTGCAGAACATGATACATTGGTTACTGCCGATGACCCCCTTTGGAATTCAGGGTTGATGGCAGCTACCGACACTCTCACGAGCGTAGCAATTGAAGGTGATACAAACCTATGTGAATTACTCCCGGCATACAACCCTCTTGCTTATACCAATCCATTTTTCTCTGTTTACAATCTTCAAGATAGAGTATTAAAATCCATTCTGGGTTTTCCTGCCCCTCGTCAGTTTTCAATCCCTGATCCACAAGAATCATATTGCTTCAGCATTCCTCAGACAAGCGCTTTTAACACGCCAGGATTGGAGACCCTTTCAGCCTATTATTATGATTATTGCCCTTTGGGAACACCTGGTGATCGGGATTGGGGGTGTGATAGTTATCATCAAACTCACATTCCGCTTGGGCTTGCAATCCACCGTGAAAGTTATGCTTGGAGTCTGCAGGGTTTTGATGATTTCATCGTTATCAAAAACATCATTTACAACACAAGTGATATAGACACACTTTTTGATATTGCCATTTCAGAATTCGTTGATTGCGATATCAAACCTGTTAGTACAGGGATAGAAGGAGTTCATAACGATAAAAGCGGTTATATTAAAGGTGTTTACGAATTCGCATATTCAATGAGTTTTGATGCTTACACCGATACGATGTTGGTTTGTAACTATGTTGGGAACAAAATTATTATACCTGTCATAAATGTGAACCACCATGGCTGGTTTTGGAAAAAGGGACAATGTCCTGATGATAGCAACCCAAGAAACTTGAACCCATCTCATAGTACTGCCAACGAGAAATACTGGTTGGCAACTGGCAGGAACCCGAATACATCTTACTTTACACCCTTGCGTCCCGAAGCTAATGACCAGACCGAATGGGAGCAATCTAATCCTACAGACACTCGTTTCTTGAATACAGTTTATGGAAACCTACCTACAGCATCAACACCCAATCCAGAAGGTAGATTGAATATTGCCCCCAGTAGCAACCTTACATACTACTCTGTGTTTTTCACTGGTAACAGCAAACCAATCCTGAAAAGTAAGTGCCTCGCAATTGAGAGCTTTATCAATGGCGGGATGCAGATGGGGGATACTACTGGGCTTACCTGTCTGCCATATTTCTATGAACCAACAGTGGAACTGCCAAGCAATTTTCATATGGCTTGGCAGTCATACACCGATC
>JAQVMI010000133.1 GCA_028703735.1 Candidatus Cloacimonadota bacterium
GGCGAACCTGTTGCCTCGAAATGGCGTGTTAATTCTATCAATCCTGAGGCTATGGGTTTAACTCCCCATCTTACTATCTCTCCCCAAACCCGTGATAGAAATATTGCAGCCATGAATTCCTATCCCAAGCGCAATCTGCGTGGACCCAATACTGGAACTGTGAATAACTTGAATGTCTTTATCCGCTTTAGCGATCAAACCGAATTCACCCTCTCCCGCGAGATGTATGATGCAAGATTTAACGCCATTGGAGATAGTGATATCAGCTTGCGGAACTACTTTCAAAAAGTTAGCTATAATCAGCTTACCTATGTAACACATCACTATCCTGAAAGCCTGCCACAAACCAATCTTTCCTATCAGGATAGCCATCCCCGCAGCTATTACATGCCTTATAATACGATAACTAATCCTGATGGATATAACGATAGTGACGAACGCACTTTTAGAGAGCATACTCTACTGGCAAATGCTATAAATAGCATTGCAAATCAGGTTCCATCGAATTTGGTTATCGATGCCGATAATGATGGTTCGGTAGATAACGTATGCTTCATAATTCGTGGACCACACACTGCCTGGGCAGAATTACTTTGGGCGCATCGCTGGGCTTTATATACCTCAGAAGCTTATATTAACGGTAAGCAAGTGTGGGATTTCACTTTTCAGCCGGAGGATCAAAACAGTGTGCGAACCCTGTGCCACGAAATGTTTCACAGCGTTGGTGCTCCCGATCTTTATCATTACACTTATAATGGTATTACACCTGCAGGTTGCTGGGATATTATGGAAAGCGGTAATGGTCACATGGGTATGTATATGAAATATAAGTATGGCGGATGGTTAGAAAGCTTACCCTCTATTACAACAAATGGCACATATACTTTAAATCCGGTAAGCTCTGCCACCAATAATGTTTACAAGATGAGTATTGCTGGTAACAATAGCCAGTTTTTGGTTTTCGAATACCGTAAACGTGGCAGCGATATTTATGAAGCAGAATTGCCAGGTTCGGGCTTGCTTATCTACAGGATAAATCAAAATTACTCTGGAAATGCGGATGGACCACCGGATGAAGTGTATATCTTTCGCCCTAATGGTAATAATAACGTTAATGGTTTAATTGCCGAAGCGGCATTTTGTGCAGAAGAAGGGCGCACAGATTTTAATGCTTACACCAATCCTGCAGCTTTTCTAAGCAATGGAAACCTCATACAGGTTAACATCAATAATATCACAACTGCCGGAGAGACAATCAGTTTTCAGGTATCTTCATCCACTGCGAATCTTGCTCCGGTAATCCATTCAATTAGTCCGGTTAGCGGTTCAATTCTTGCCAATACCCCGTTTACCCTCACCGCAGAAGTTTCTGCACCCAATAGCTCTGTAAACTATGTGGAATTTCTGGTGAATGGCTTACTATCTACCACAGATACCGAAAGTCCTTATACAGCCATAATTAATGGCACAGATTTAGGGCTTGGCTGGCATCAAATAACCGTGATTGCGCATTCCATAAACGGGATGCAAACCAGCAGAAATTCCACAGTGGAAATAATAAATCCTGCCCAGGAAAACTGGTTTACCTGGGTAACAGATTCACCTCTTTGGTCAGATTTTGGCAGAGGTGCAGTTCCGATAAAAGTGGCAGTGGATTTTGATCTGGGAACTCAGGAATACTATGTGAAAGGATTGAAATTCAGATTTAATCCGGACCCCTGGGGAACACCCGATATTCCGGGCTTGGTTACTGCTCAAATAAACCGTTTTGCCTCGGGTGCAATCACAGAACAGCCATTGATGCTTTTGGGCACCATAATAAATCAGGATTATGATCCTAATTTTGTATTCGTAATTGCAGATAGCACCAGAATTTCGGGTCAAATTGCTGTAATCCTGGATCTATATGAATATCAGAATATTACCTTTGATGCAAATGCACCTTCGGGGCATACATGGCTTACAGAACCAAACCGAACCTGGACAGATGCTTTGGCACGCGGAATGCAAGGTGCTGCATCCATCCAATTACTCTTGCAATCACCTGTGGTAGGTTCCGAAGATGTTGTGATCCCTGTAAACCAATTGCAGCTTGCCAATTACCCCAATCCATTTGTGAACAGCACCACAATAAGCTATGGGACCAAGGCTGCATCTTATACAACCCTCTGCGTGTATAACCTTAAAGGACAAAAAGTTAAAACTCTTCATAATGGTGATATTTCTGCAGGTTCGCACACGATATCCTGGGATGGAAGAGATGAAAATAACAGCAAGGTTGCCAATGGTGTTTACTATTATCGGCTAAATTCCGATGGAGTAATAAAAACAGCTAAGATGCTATTGGTACAGTAATAACCTCTGCTTTCGCAATTGCATACGCACCCTGTGCATTCTGCAGAGACGGCGGTTACCACAATTGTGACCAGTTTCTATATAGAGTCTACTATTCACAATTTGTTATGGGTAACAATCCACAAAAGCATTGACATTTCCTGCCTTGTTAAAATCTTGGATAGACTAAGCTAAATACAATAAAAAGAATAAATTAGATACCCATTGGGAGGAACAAATGAAAACTAATGGTTGCCGTTATGGAACACACCGGGTAATTGAACCTGCCGGAGTTTTACCCCAGCCCGCCAGAGTGTTAAATAATGACATGAGCGAGATTTGGGATAACGAATTATTGATCGATGTTATCCGTCTGAATGTAGATTCCGCTTCATTTCATCAGATAAAGAACAAGCTGAAAGCACAAGGGCATAGCGATATGGAAAAAGCTTTTGCAGAGCATGCCATAGACCTTACAAACCGCACTGGAAAACACAAAAACGAGGATACCGGTTCCGGTGGAATGTTAATTGGAAAAGTAGCCGCCATTGGCGATAAATTTGAGCAAAAAGAACCTCTTAAAGTTGGCGATAAAATTGCCAGCCTGGTATCCTTATCTCTTACTCCGCTAAAAATAAAGCAGATTAAACAGGTGCTTTTGGATAAAGACCAAGTGGAAATTGAAGGGCAGGCAATTCTTTTCAGCAGCGGTATTTATGCCAAACTTCCAGATGATATGGACGAGAATCTGGCACTTTCGGTATTGGACGTAGCAGGCGCACCAGCACAGGCAGAACGTTTGGTAAAGCCGGGTGATACAGTTGTGATAATTGGTGCCAATGGAAAAAGCGGTATCCTGTGCAATACTGTGGCGCGTGAAAGAGCTGGAGTATCAGGAAAGGTGATAGGGATTGTTAGGAACGAAAATTACATCGAAACTTGCCTTAAAACCGGCTGCCACGAAGTAATTATTGCCAGCGCAACCGATGCGATAACCATCGAAAAAGAGGTTTCACGCCTTACCAATGGCAAAATGGCAGATGTGGTGATAAACGTAGTAAATATTGAAGATACGGAACTTCCCTCCATTATGGCTTGTAAAGACCGTGGCTTGGTATATTTCTTTTCCATGGCAACATCCTTCACCAAAGCAGCTTTGGGTGCAGAAGGTATTGGTGCCGATGTAGATATGATTTTGGGTAATGGCTACGCACATCACCATGCAGAAATTTCTCTTGATCTGCTGCGTAGAAATCCCACCCTTATGAAACTTTTCAAAGAGCGTTACACCGATTAAACCGGAGCATTAAATGAGCATTATCGATATTAAAAGCATTGCCACAAGCAGTGAGTGGAACGATTGGCATTGGCAGCTAAGAAACAGGATCACCACAAAGGAAGAATTAGCTAAATACATAGTGTTACTTCCAGAAGAGGAAGCTGTATTCAAAAATAATGCCTTTTCCTTCCGCATGGCAATAACACCTCATTACCTTTCTTTGATAGATCACAGCAATCCCCTGGATCCTGTTCGCTTACAGGCTATTCCACGCATAGCTGAAAGTGATTATTCAGCCTCGGATATGGCAGATCCACTTCATGAAGATGCAGATTCACCAGTTCCGGGGATGACACACAGGTATCCGGATAGGGTATTGCTGCTACTAACAGACCAATGTGCCATGTATTGCAGGCATTGCACCCGCCGAAGAAAAGCAGGCGAAAACGATGCTCCCATGCCAAAAGACAATGTAGATAAAGCCTTGGATTACATCCGTGCTCACACAGAGGTGCGGGATGTTATTCTTAGCGGTGGCGATCCCTTAACCCTGGGGGATGAGAGATTGGACGAAATATTGGGTCACTTAAGCAAGATTGAGCATGTAGATATTGTGCGCATTGGAACCCGTTTACCTGTGGTTTTACCCCAGCGTATTACAGACAGCCTGTTAGCCGTGCTAAAGAAATACAAATTTGTGTGGTTGAACACACATTACAATCACCCTCTGGAACTGCAGGAAGATGCTGTTGCTGCTTTGGCAAAGCTATCTGAAGCAGGAATTCCCTTGGGAAATCAATCTGTGTTGCTAAAAGGTATAAACGATAACGTGGATGTGATGAAAGCCTTGGTACACAAGCTGGTTAAGAACCGGATTCGTCCTTACTACATATATCAATGCGATCTTTCGGAAGGCATAGCTCATTTCCGTACCCCTGTTTCCAAGGGCATTGAGATCATAGAATCCTTGCGGGGGCACACCTCTGGCTTATGCATTCCCACCTTTGTGGTAGATGCTCCGGGTGGTGGCGGAAAAATTCCTGTAATGCCCAATTACCTAATTTCACAGATGCCAAACAGGATTATTTTGCGCAATTACGAAGGTTTTATTACTGCTTACACAGAGCCGGGATTTGAAGCTACTGATGAAACAAAATACCGGGCTTTAACAAATCCCGAACGAAGGTCTCAGGAAGGAATAATGGCTTTGATGCGGGGTAAAACTGTTTCTATTGGACCAGCGGAGACAAAGCGAAATTTACGCCGCAAAACCTAAGGTAATACCTATGTTCTTAAAGTGGATTTCCGACGATTGCTATCAGAAAATAGCGATTGTTGGAATCTGCAAGAACGCAGGTAAAACCACCATTTTAAACCATATTATGCAGCACTGCATCACAAATTGGGGAATCATGACCACAGGACGTGATGGGGAAGCAGAGGATGTTCTGTTCAAAACACCCAAACCTCAGGTAAAAATTACCAGGGGTAGTGTTTTTTGCGCCGATTCTGTGTGCCTGGATGCTTATGGCTCACGGGTGAATATTCTGGAAAAAACTGTATGGCAAAGCGGAGGTAAACCTTTGTGGATAGCAAGAGCAAATTGTGATCTGGAAGGTGAAATAGCAGGTCCTCAAAATACCGCAGCACAGGCAGATCTGGCAGAAAGGCTTATTTATTGGGGAGCAGATAAAGTTTTAATCGATGGCTCCTTAGACCGTAAATCCATAGCCTTCAGCAGCAGCATTCAAGCCATAATACTATCCATAGGTGCCAGTTTTGGCAGCCTTACTGCCATAGAAGAAGAGCTGCACCGCTTACAGGTTTTAAATCAGCTACCTGCCATAAAACCGCTTACTCCGCAGGCAATAAAACAACTTCATGAAGCTAAAGGAATTATGCTGGAGCAGGATAATCTATGGACAGAAGCAGGATTTAGCTCATTGATATCAAACGAGAAAAGGTTAATCAGCCTCATTAAGGATACTCCCTTTAGCAGCATATACTTTCCCGGAGCTATCACAAGCAATATTTACAAACACCTTGGTAGCAGTTTGCAGCCCTATAAGCTATACTTTCGCCATCCGGAATGCCTAAAACTGCCAGTTAACGAGCTGAAAGCATTTGTGGGACAGCATCATCCCCAATGCCTGATTCCTTACAACATAAAGGCTGTG
>JAQVMI010000134.1 GCA_028703735.1 Candidatus Cloacimonadota bacterium
AAAAACAGCGGTTATCTTATCTGCCAGTAGCTGGATAGGCACTTTGGAATGTTGTGCTTCGCTTACCATTTTTATCACTTGTGCCAAAAATGTATCGGCTCCTACTTTTGTAGCCTTTCCTTCCAGGTATCCATCCAGATTGATTGTTGCACCCAAAACCTTGTCTCCGGTTTTGTGATTCACAGGCATGGATTCCCCCGTTGCCATAGATTCATCAACCGCAGAAATACCGTTTGTAATAATGCCATCGGTGGGTATTTTACTGCCTGGCTTCACAATAAACACATCGCCAGTTTTTAGTTTGTGAATCGGTATCTCTGTCTCCTTACCTTCCACCAGGATTATCGCAGTTTTTGCACCAAGATTTAGTAATTTACGAATAGCTTCCGAGGCTTTTCCGCGTGCTGCTGCCTCCAGATAGCGTCCCAGTAAATGAAACGTGATTATCATCGCTGCAATTCCGGCAAAACTATGAGCGGAAATACCTGTAACTATTAGTGATAGCGGTGCCACAAGTAACGAGGCAATTGTTCCCATGGCAATCAATACATCCATATTTGCACCACCACTGCGCACCGATTTGAAGGCAGAAATATAAACTCCACGTGCAGGAAACAACATTGCAGCAATGCTTAAGCCAAACATAATCCACACATCGGCATTGTGACCGAAAACCGCTTTGGAAAATGCCATGTGAGGAATCATAAGCCCTGTTACAGCAATGGTAATAAGCCAGGAAATAACCATTTTTCTGCGTGCTGAAAGCATTTGAGCGAATTGTTCATCCTCTCCAACCAGCAAGTTCTGCCGCACACTAAACCCCAGCCTGGCAATTGTGCCTTCAATATTTATCAGTTTGGTTACTTTATCGTCATATGTAAGGGATGCTTCTTCCAAAGCAAGATTCACGTTTGCTTTAGTGATTCCAGGCATTTGGGATAAGGCATTTTCCACTCTGGCACTGCAACTTGCGCAGTGCATGCCGTCTATACCTATATTTAATTTCTGTTGCATTATCTATACTCCCTGGGGGTATTAAGTCTTTATAGATATAATACGTCAATGGGAGCATTTGGCAAGAGAAAGCTTACACTTCTTTGGATAATGGAATCTCTATCATCCTCGCAAAGCTTTAGCTTCAATTAAACTGATTTAAGCCCTTTTAGCAACGCTTCCGGTGTGGCAGGAAAGCTTAAGGTTGCATCTGGATTGGCAGCCCTAACTGCTGCTTGCAGGGCAAAAAATACAGCCAAGCCATACACAAAGGGTGGTTCTCCGGTTGCTTTAGAGCCAAAAACGCTGGCTTCTTTGGAAAGTGACGCCAGAATATCCACCTTCAATACTTCAGGCAGGTCTCTGATGCCGGGGATTTTATAGGTGGAAGGATTGGCACTAATGTAGTTACCTTTGGCATCCCACTGCAAATCTTCCATGGTGCACCAGCCATAACATTGGATGGCAGCACCGGTTATTTGCCCCAAATCTATATCGGGGTGCAGGCTTTGTCCGTTTTCGTGCACAATAAATAGCTTTCTGAGGCTGTGTTCTCCCAAAAGGCAATCCAGTTCCACTTCCGCCAAGGCTGCGCCATAAACATAGTAGTGGAAGGGGCGTCCATTGCCTTTGTCCCTATCGAACCACAAATCCGGAGTCCGGTAATACCCATAAGCAGCCAGGGGAATGCGCTCCACATAGGCAAAGCGGATGAGCTCTGCAAAGCTAAGGGAATGCTCTGGATTTGTTACAGGATAAACCGTTGCCTGGCTAAACACCAGTTCCTCCTGGCTTACTGCAAGGTTATATTTCTGTTCCAGTAGCTTAGCAGCGGGTTCGCGCAAGCATTCTCTAATCTTTTCTGCGGCTATCCGGGCAGCATTGCCATTGATGTCACTACCCGTGGATGCTGCTGTGGGAGAAGCATTTCCCACTCTTTGAGTATTGCTGCTTTCCACCCTTATCTTGTCTATGGGAATTCCCAAAACGCGGGAGACCACTACTGCTACTTTGGTAGAAAGCTCTTGTCCCATTTCCACGCCACCGGTACTTACAGAAACGCTGCCATCGATATAAACCCAGATAAGGGCAGAACCCTGATTTAGCAAGGCGGTAGTGAAAGAAATGCCAAACTTTACCGGCATTATGCCCAGCCCACGTTTGAAGCGCGAATTAGCGAGGTTAAAATCTGCCACTTCTGCTTTTAACTTGTGGTATTCTGCATTATTTACCAGGGCACTAAATATTTCCGGAATTTGGCATTCCACAATTTCTTGTCCATAGGGGGCGAGGCTGCCATTTTTATAGGCATTAGCATTGCGGATAGCAATGGGATCCAGGTTTAGCTGCCTGGCAATATCCTCCAGAATGCTTTCGATCACAAATATTCCCTGCGGTGCACCAAATCCTCTAAAAGCGGTATTGGGGGGAAGATTTGTGCGGCAAGCTCTGCCTCTGATGCGGATATCCGGAATATGATAAATGTTATCCGAGTGAAACATAGCTCGTTCCAGAATTGCTACGCTTAGATCAGAATATGCTCCACCATTAGCCAAAAGCTGAATATCATAAGCAGAAATCCTGCCCTCATCATCAAAACCAACTTCCCACAAACTTACAAAAGGATGGCGTTTACCTGTGGCATGCATATCTTCATGACGGCTTAGATAAACCTGCACGGGGCGTTTACAAACGTAAGCTCCAAGTGCTGCCATGCATGCCCAAATGGTTGCAGCTCTTTCTTTTCCGCCAAAAGCTCCACCCAAGCGCGGCACATCCACAATAATATCATGAGCCGGAATCCCCAATAAGTGGGAAACCACTTCCTGCACTTCCATGGTGCTTTGCGTGGCACTATACAGCATAATCCGGTTATCCTCGAATGGTATAGCGCGGCAGCTTTGAGCTTCCATATAAAAGTGCTCTTGTCCCGAACTGGAGGTAATTCCTTTTAGTTTATAAGGAGCTTTGGATAGGGCAGAAACCACGTCTCCGCTTTCTATTTTGCGCTCTGGAACATACCACTCTTCACAGCTATCTGCTTCCAGGGGATCAAAAATCGGCTTTAGCTCTTTGTAACTAAGCTTTATAAGCTTAACCGCTGCTTCGGCAACTTGTTCATCTTCTGCCAAAACCATAGCCAGGGGTTGCCAGGCATACATAATGGTCTTTTCCGGGAAGAGCGGTTCGTCTTTTATAATGTGTCCTATCTGATTTTCTCCGGTGATATCGGTAGCACCTATCACTTTGTAAACTCCTGGAAAAGCAGAGGCAGCACGGACATCCAAAGAGATTATTTCTGCATGGGCAACAGGAGAAAACAGGAATTTGGCATGTAACATACCTTGTAAAGGTGCATCATCTGCGATAAACCGGGATTTTCCGGTTAAATGCAAGCTTCCGCTAAGGTGGTGGCTATGTTTCATCTGGGCACCTCCAAAAATTCCTTAAGATACAGATCTAAGTGGTTTCTGATAAGCGTGTGGCGATATTCTGAACTACCCCGCACATCCGAAAGAGGGGCAAATTCATCTGCAACAGCATGGCAAACCTGATTCACATCTATACTTGTTAACTTCTTGTTTTCCATCAGGCTGGTAAAAGTTTTGCTTATTATGGGAGTAGAAGCCACACCTCCCAAAGCAAATATGGCATTGGTAATTGTTCCGGAATCCTGCTCCAAACGCATTGCTGTGATCACTGCCGAAATATCCACAGATTTCCTTTTTGCGCTTTTAATGCACTTCACATAAGCATTTTGGGGGGTGGGAGCTAAGATAACTTCACGGATTATTTCTCCCTTGTGTAATGCAGTTTGCCTATAGGCAACAAAGAAATCCCGAATTGGCACATGCCGAATTTCAAGCTCCGATTGTAACCGTAAATTTGCATCCAATACCATAAGCAGCGGTAAACTGTCTCCTATCGGAGAAGCATTGGCAATATTTCCACACAGGGTTCCAAAATTGCGGATTTGCTGCGAGGCAATCTGGCTGATCAATTTGTGCAATTCTGGATAGCCTTGGCTTACAAAGTCGCATGTATAAAGCTGATTATAGGTAACAGAAGCACCTATATGCAAACAATCGGCTTGCTGATACAATTTATTAAGCTCCGGAATTCCAGTAAGATCGATCAGAACCGGATATTCTTTGCGGTTTATATTCATTTGCACCATCAAATCCGTTCCTCCTGCAATAAACAGAGCATCGGGTTCCATGGCAAAGTAATCGAATAAAACTTTCAGGTTTTCCGGGGTTAAATATCTATTTACCAAGCCAACAGCATTTTTGGGTTTCACCACCATTGCGGCAGATTCCTCAAATTCCAAAAGCTGCTTTTCAATTTCTCTGCACCATTGGGGAACCAATTGATCCGGGATAAAGTTTTCTGCAATTTCTTGGGCTGCATCTAAAATGGATTGATACCCTGTGCAACGGCACAAATTGCCTTCCAAGGCTGACAGGATAGTTTCTTTATTGGGATGAGTGAAGGTGGCAAACAAAGCAAACATACTCATCACAAACCCCGGGGTACAATATCCACACTGGGTTCCATGATGCTCCAAAAGTGATTGTTGGATGGGATGCAGATTTTTGGTATCGCCCAAAGCTTCGATTGTTATTATATGTTTCCCATGCAGTTTTGCAGCGGGATACAGGCAGGAGTTTATAGCTTCATAGGCAATTGTTTCATTGTGCCTAAAGGCTATCACAACCGTGCAAGCTCCGCAATCACCTTCGTTGCAGCTACATTTTGTGCCATGCAGGTGTTTTTGTTTGTGCAGCCAATCCAAAGTGCTGATTCCGGGAGCCAATACTTCCTGTATTTGTTGTCCATTAAGGTAAAATGTAATCTGGTTAT
Organism: Candidatus Cloacimonadota bacterium; assembly: GCA_028703735.1. Classification (GTDB taxonomy): domain Bacteria; phylum Cloacimonadota; class Cloacimonadia; order Cloacimonadales; family Cloacimonadaceae; genus Cloacimonas. Next base: position 4,858 of record JAQVMI010000134.1, read on the forward strand.
GCAGCTCTTCTGCAGGAAGCTTTTCATTGTTGTGCTTCATTTTTTTAACCTGCCTTATTTTTCATCGCGGGCTTTGTCACGTTCCATGTCTTTTTTATGGAGGCTTTCACGTTTGTCAAAGAATTTTTTACCCTTTGCCAGGGCGAGGCTCAGCTTACAAAGTCCCTTATCGTTTATATAAATTTCCAGGGGAATCAGTGTCATACCCTGTTCATCCACCTTAGCTCTAAGGCGGTTAATCTCGTTTTTATGAAGCAGCAGTTTGCGAGGGCGTTCGGGTTGGTGGTTAAAAAATGCGGCGTTTTCCCAGGGACTGATATGAAAATTATTCAGCCAGCATTCTCCATTCACTATCTTGGCAAAGCTATCCTTAAAATTCACCATCCCTGCACGGATAGATTTAATTTCCGTGCCCTTCAAAGCTATGCCAGCTTCAAATCTTTGGATCACAAAATACTCGTGTAGAGCTTTGCGGTTTTTTATCGATTTCATCGGTCTATCTCTTTCATTATTTGTGCTTTATAGCCCTTGGCGCAGCTAACAATTTCTGCTTCATCCACCCTACACAGTTTGTAATTCAGCATTACCGGATTGCCATGGATTATTACATCCCGCACACTACGGCTTTGCATTGCGTAAATGAGGTGGGAGTAAGGGTTATACATGGGTTGGTTTTCCAGTTCGTTTAGTGACATTATGGCAAGATCAGCCAGTTTACCTGTTTCCAAAGAGCCAAGCTGCTTTTCTTTACCGATAGCTTTGGCACCATTTATAGTTACCATAGCAAAAGCTTCTTTAGCGGGAAGCAAAGAGGGATCGTTATTCAAGGCTTTATGAAGCTTTGCCGTTACAGAAGCTTCCTGTAGCAGATCTACATTATTGTTGCTTGCCACGCCATCGGTTCCAAGGCAGAGGTTTATACCCCTAT
>JAQVMI010000135.1 GCA_028703735.1 Candidatus Cloacimonadota bacterium
ACAATATTGCTGCTGGCATCATTTACCGTAACTGACCTTTGTGTCCATGTGGAGTTGTGAGGCTTAGGATAATCGGCAATAGTAGTAAAAGCCCCACCACCTACGCTTTTCATAACCCTATACGAAATTGCAGAAGCTGACGCTGAACCCTTCGCCCAAAATGTAAGAGTGCCGGCAGTATTAACAGATGGGAACTGTAAGTACTTGTTAGTTGCATTAAATCCAGCTCCATTTGTACCAGTCAGAGTGCCGTGGTTAGCTGAAGAATTAAAATAAACATCTCCCGACCAACCACTAGGCATTGAGGTTGTAGGGAATCCTTGGCTTATGAGGTCCGCACCCCACATTAAACTTGCTGTAAGCAATATCACTATTGCTAAAGTAAACTTTCTCATAATTCCTCCCTGAATTACGTGTAACTATATTATTAGATTATAATTTAACCTTTCAGTGCCATAATATTGGTTTGCCCAATTCTGGCAAGTTAATTTTTCTTCACTATCCTGGTCTTGGTTAAGACATACCTGACATCGTGTGTGGACTTTATCCTTAGATTGTTGTTTTTTCATCTCCCCCCCACTTTCTACGATAGAATATTATCAGTCCCAGCGGGACGACAGGTATTAGCGACGGGGTTATAGCAGTCCCAGCGGGACGGCAGATATTAGCGACGGGTTTTAACCCGGCGGTAACGGATATACCACATACCAGATAAGTCCCATCGGGACGGCAGATATTAGCGACGGGTTTTAACCCGGCGGAAAGGGAAATACCATAATAAGTCAAGTCCCAGCGGGACGACAGGTGATATTATGCTCGGATTATAAGATTACCTTTATAACACCATCTATCGTCCCTATGGGACTTATCTATCCGTATTGAGATCATTATCGCCGGGTTAAAACCCGTCGTTATTACCTTTCATCCCTAACGGGATTTTGGGGGTATACTTACATGTTATATTGCTCCGCCAGGGTTTTAACCCGTCGCTAACACCTGCCATCCCTTCGGGATTATCCGTTCCATCACTGCTTTGACTTTTTGATTCAAACGGGATATTTGGGATTCTGGCTAATCTGGTAAATAATTCGTATTGTATTCAATATTATGATTCTGCAGAAATATCTCGTATTCTTCACGGGCTGACATGTGGCGATGATGTTCAGACTGTGTGTCTATGTAGAGTTTTACTTTTTCCACCACACTTTGAGATACAGAAAATGCTCCATAGCCAGCCTGCCAGTAAAATTGTCTGGGGAACAATCTGGTTTCATTTGCCCAATGACTGGAATTGGCTTTGGTGAACTTGGCGAATTCGGATACAGAGATTTCAGGATGTAACCGTACCAACATATGAACATGGTCTTCCATGCCATTTATGGCGACAACATAGCCCTTCTTCTCTGTGGTTAGCTTTACCAAATATGGGTAGAGGCGATCTTTTATGTCAGTTTTAAGCGCATTTTCTCTTCCTTGGACGTTGTAAATATAATGGATGTATACTTGTGTGAAGCTATTCGCCATGTTTCCTCCCGTGGGTTTTATGTTTTTATTCCTTTCGCAATATGAAAATAGTCCCAGTGGGACGACAGGTATCAGCGACGGGTTTTAACCCGGCGGAAAGGGAAATACCGCACCCCCGCCAAGTCCCAGCGGGACGACGGGTGATATTATGCTACGGTTGCTTATCTCCATAGTATACTAACACCATCTGTCGTCCCTACAGGACTTATCTATCCGTATTGATATCTTTATCGCCGGGTTAAAACCCGTCGCTAATACCTTTCATCCCTAACGGGATTTTGGGGGTATACTTACTCATTACATTATTTCGCCGGGTTAATACCTTTCATCCCTAACGGGATTGGGTGAGTATTCTTACTCTGTGCATTGTTTCGCCCTTACTCTGTGCATTGCTCCGCTAGGTTAAAACCCGTCGTTATTACCTTTCATCCCTAAAGGGATTGGGTGAGTATTCTTACTCTGTGCATTGTTTCGCCCTTACTCTGTGCATTGTTTCGCTAGGTTAAAACCCGTCGTTATTACCTTTCATCCCTAAAGGGATTTACGAGATCACTATTTCATTAAAACAGCTTTTTTAATAAAGCGTTTCAGCCCACATTTCATTTCAACCCAATATATTCCAGAAGCGCAAGAAGAGCCATTTTCTGCAGTACCATTCCAAATTATCGCATAAGCTGCAGGTATCTTGAAGCCTTCCTTAAAAGAACGAACCAATTGCCCTCGTGCATTATAGATGTTTATCAATACTTCGCTGTTTTGCTCAATTTGATATTGTATTGTGGTATTTGGGTTAAATGGGTTGGGGTAGATGCTGGAGATTCCGTTGATAATAGGAGAATTGGGAGTAGGGTTATCGCCATCAATACTATGCATTACTCCAGTGGGACCAAAATAGGCTACTCCTCCATCCAAATCTATAGCCTGTAGCCAGTAATAATAGTATCCATCTGCTGTAAGCTCATCATCAATAAACTGGTAATTAACAGCTTGTGAAGAATTTGTGCCACTAATAAGATGGCTAATTTTGGTTGCATTATCCAATTCAGGATTTTCGGCTCGCTGGATATAATAACCAAGTAAGCCAGATTCGGATTGTGTGATCCAATTGATATTGATGGTATTAAACTGTGATTCTATTGCAGAAAAATGAGATAATTCCACAGGTAAGGTGGTTTCTAAAGTGCGCAAAATGCTGGGATTATTACTTGCTGAACCAGTGTTATACTTAGTGGTTAACCCGCTTCCTGAATATTCATAAATCCTAACCCAGTAATCTGTATCAGGATTTAAGCCAGTTACCGTAACTGAATTTGCATCCCCATTATACACTACCTGCTGCCCTCTTGTGCTATAAACTGGGTTCCCCACCGGATCGGTACCATCAGAAGGAGGGATGAACTCGTTAACTGTGTTTATCAATACAACTCTATTTCCCCCATTTCCATTAGTCCAGCTTAAGTTTAATGATTGCTCCTGGACTGATGGGGAACTTATTTCGGAAGCCTGAGTTGCTGGATATGCAGGGAAAGAATTTGAATAAACAATGTTATCCAGATAACAATTGGCAACATTCCCGCTACTCGTCTCCCCATAAAACATAAATGAATCTATGGTTGAGTAATTTGTCAAAGCTCCTGTAGATAGATTATTATGTCTTAATCCATTAATCCAGATATCCTGTTTGTCAGAAGCCAGTGAAAAGGATGATCCGTTACGATAGTAGGTTGTGTTTCCGACAGAATTATTTGCGAAAACTTCCACAGTACATATCTGTGTTTGCTTCATAGGTGTAGAACCAAGATTTAGCCAAGTAGTTCCACTCCGGTATTTTGTGGTTAAAGTTCCTCCGGTGCCAAATGTCCATTGAAGACCTGTAAACAACTGTAAATTGGTATATCCATTATTATCCGAAAATGTTGCACCACTACCCTGAAGAAAATAAAAGACGCCTGAAGTGGCTGAACCGATTCCTGTAGCAGCACCAAACAAAGCATCAAAACGAGTATAATAAACTTGAGATGCAGGGTATCCATAGATGGAAAACTTGTTAACAGCACCTGTTGAGGCAGCCACGATCCTTAGTTCAGAGCCATCACCCAAGCCTGATAATCCAGGATTTTCCAAGTTAAAACTTCCACCCGCTGCTCCAATTCTCACTCTATCATTCCCTGCCGGTGCAGCAGGTAAAAAAGTTGTTGAAGGGGTGGTAGAAGTAAATACTCCTGTTCCAGTTCCAAAATCGTAGCTCCAAGGTTGAGCCAATAGATTAGCAACTACAAAAAGTAAAAATATCACAAGCCACGTGTTCTTTTTCATGAATTCCTCTTGAGATGAGTTAATCATCATAATTTATTAATAGGTGTGTGAATGCAATATGTAACAAAGGGCAGGCTATAAAACCCGCCCTTACAACAGCTTACAAAGCCATGCTACGAAAGTAATAGGTAAAGCCATACCAGAATCCAACCTCATGCATAGCTAACCGAAAACAGTAGAATTAGTTTCTCCATTCGTGAAAATTCGTGATCTTTCATTCGTGCTAATTCGTGGTAAAAAAACTTGAAAACCGCTCTATGTATCTCATCTGCGATATATCAATTAGATCTAGCTCGTTTTACAAGGATATTCCATACACTTCTCCAGAAGTACACCCAGTCAGTAGTTAGCGGCTTATCCATTTTTAGCATCAAATATCTGCGTTCAGATTCTACGATCTCTTCAAAGCTCTTAGGCATATCCGCATAAAACGGTGGAACCAATCCCGGCTTAACCTTCAGGCGAAGTTCCTGCATGTCCTGTGGGTAAAGCTTAAAATAATGCTCGCTTAAAGCCCTAACACCCACTAAGGCAAGTTCACCTTTAAAGAAGTTTATAAATTGTGGTAGCTCGTCAATCCACAGTTTTCTAAGCACCGCACCCCAGGAAGTAATCCTGAAATCATCGGCAAACTTACCACCTTCCTGAAGAGCATTGGTCTGGAACACATAATCCTGAAGGTATTCGCTGTAAGGATGCATGGTTCTGAATTTTTTTATATAGATTATCTTGCCGTCCTTACCTTTTCGTTTTAATCTGATAAGCGGTCCATAGGTTGGGTTGGGGTCAGTGCTCGCAGGACGTGCTTTCTTTAAGATGAAATGCATCATGCCCTCAATTTCCCGTTTATGAATCAGCTCGAACCCACAAAAGTAGAATCTGCCTAACATCTCAGTTTCGGATAGGGCACGGTTTTTACCTCTGGTAAGGGCAAAGTACCACCCCTGAAGAATGGGAAGCTTTGGCATAACGCGTCTGAATAGGAAATCTAAACCATATAGGATGGAGCCCAAATAAGGAGTAAACCTCTGATAGAAACTGCTTTTACTTTCCAAAATTGTCTGTCCGTTACAAACGAACACACCACCATCCTGCAGAAGTTCATTCACACGGATAAGATAGTAGTTCAAACGGCGATAATCATTAATTTTATGCAGATTAATGAAAATCTGACGGCTTTCAGCTGCTTCGTTTTGAATATTGAAGTATGTTTCGGTATTCAAAACAAGTGCTCCCTGTTTATTAAAACGGCTTAGATCCAGAAAGTCATTCAGAAAATCGAATAGCTGCGGCTTCTCATCCAAATACTTCTTCCACAATGGAATAAGCACAGAGTCGGAATCTACCTCTGGAGCAAAAGGCAATGCATAAGCTTCACTACAAATAACCGGAATGGCATTTCCTGCATCCAAAAAAAACTTAGAGCCTTGCAGTTCTTCCAAAGCAGATGATCTGGTTAACAATCTTGTTGCGGCAAATGCTTGGTTTTCTTTATTGAAGCGCATCGCATAATAAACCCCAATGAATAGGAACAACTCCAGGGAAAATGTAGTAAGAATGGTGCCAAACACAATGTAACGGGAGTAGTGGAACCTACCAAGAATGAACATCAAACCAAATATAGCAGTAATTGCTACAAGATTGCATTTGAATATACGCCGGACAAAATCCACTCCACTGCTAATAGTCTTTACCGAAAACTTTTCTCCCCAAACCCCCGAGCCTATCCAGATGAGTAAAAATGGAACAAAACTACGGTAATAGGTAAGGATAATTCCCTTCGTACCAGAACGGATTTTTGCTGCGAAAAGAAAAGCGAATACCACGAGAGCAATATCGAGGATGAACAGAGAGGATTTAGTGATTTTATGTTTCATATTAATAGACTATGGATGAACAGGATTAACGGGATTATCAGGATAATAATGGCTAATTGAACC
>JAQVMI010000136.1 GCA_028703735.1 Candidatus Cloacimonadota bacterium
TGCCGTTGCGCGTAATTGTGCCACTATTTACGGTAAGAGAATACCATAAACCTCTTTTTTTTACCACAAAATCGTAGGAGCTTTTCAGAAACACAATTTCGTCGTTTGTATCACGATTCTCGTAAATCTTGGTAAGACAGCTATGGGTGAATTGCGTATTTCCTATCCAGAAATCGCTATCTGGTGGCAACAAAATCAGGCTGTTGGGCCGAACAGTTTTGCCCTCTATTACCACAGAACTATGTGTACCAACTCCTATAAACAGATACTTATCTATTGCATACAAAGATGCTTCATACGCAGAAAGTGAAGTATTGCGAAAGCGGATATCTGCATTGGAAGCAGAACCAAAAATTACATAATCTGAAAACAAGGAATGGCGTACATGAGAAACGTGGTGTTCGCAAGGTATGGAAATGGTTCCATTGTTACTGGCTTCAAAGTAATCTATCAAAGCAATAAATGATTCCGGATATAGGGATAGTTGTTTACAATAATCCAATATCTCTGTAATCTCCGAGATCCGCAGTTCACCAGCAGTTTTGGCTAATATTATCAGGCTTTGTAATAGCCGAACTTTATCCAGATGTGATAAATGCTTATCCAGATAATCCAGCACATCATTTATCAGATATTCACTATCAATAATTTCCCGTACATAGCTTTCCCAAGAAACATCCACCAGAGAAAACAGATTGGTTAGCAGCGAATATAGTATGCTAATTTCGCTGGAGCTTATCTGAGAATCGCTCTTAAGGGTGAAAACATAAAGTCTGGTGACCATGTCTATGGTCTTTTTTCTTCTGTCCTGTTCGTCCTTAATACTGCTTTTTTGCATATCCAACTTCACTTATTGGGTGCTATCCACTTTGTTTACATTCTTCGCACAAGTGATAGCGGCAGTGGCGATAGAATATATCCATTAATCCTTGCTGATAGAGGGATTTCTTGTTCACTTCTTTTATCTGGCTGGGGTTTATGTGACGGCACATGAATCGGGTTACATGGTTTTCCACCAAAGCTCCAAAGCAATTCCAGGATTCCATTATTGCAACAGCAAGAGCAGTATCTGCATGTTTTTGTGCATATAAATACATAATGGGTAAATAGATGTTTAGATACATATTGTCTATAACAGAGGGTCCCAAACCCTTGCTTAGAGGTAACATACTATTAGGTTGCGCTTTGAATAATCCGCTGAATAGCTTAAACCTGGCTTTGGGATCAGGAAGGGAAGATTCCACATTTTGTAAGAAATCGTTTAGCAAGCCTGGTCTTGCAGAACTAAATATGAATTCCGACAGCAATATTATGCGATTCAGTGGTTGATTTGCGGGACGTATTCTAAAAAGTTGCCAATCTATGAACAGTTTACGTGCATAAAACCTTTGTTCTTCATAAGCTTCCATAATTGCAGTAAGCTGTTGGGGTAAAATCATTTTTTGGCATTTAGTTAACAATCCGCTGCTTCCACATATTATCCCAATCATTTGCACAGCACTCATTCCTTCATTAATCCAGGCACACAGGTTGGCATAGGTGATGCTCTGTGCCAATTGCTGAAGGTTAAATTTGTTCTTATCATATCCTGCTGCTTCCATCAAACCCTCATAGAGAATTTGGTTGAAGCTGCTTAAGGAAAGGGAGGCATTGAATCGTTTTACCTTGCCCATAAATCTCTGTTTGCCATGCACACTCAAAATGGTAAATAGCCTGGCATTATCTATGGCAGATAGCAGATCACAATAATCTGTTTTAGAGTTTATATGGGCATCTCCAATCTCAATAATCAGTTTCTGAATATCGGAGGAAAGCTGATCCTTTAGCTCCAGAATCTCTACAAATTCTCCGTCCTCTTTGATGGTTAGTTTATCCTTTCCCATGTGGTTCAGAACTACATGCAAAATAACCTTGTTATAAAAATGATCTTCGTGATGCGAATGTCTTTGCCAATCGTGGGTGTTCTGATGTATCTCTACTGATCCTTGAATATCTTCTCCATCCAGATTGATAATGGCATTTACAAAATCAGGTCCCCTAAAGGTGTTATACTGACCCTGGTAAACTACTTTCAGTTCTTTTCCGCTTACGGTTTTTAGCTGAGAACAAAGATGGTTTGCATCCCAGATGTGATGAAGAAATTTCTCTTCCATTAGAAATACTTTTGCAGAAGATTATATCGTTGACGTGCAGAGGCAGAATTATAGTAGTTTTGCGGGCTATATTTTACGGGATTGGTAAGAACGCTAATTACACTCATTGCTTGGCTACGGGTTAGCCTTCGGCAGCTTTTTCCATAATAATATTGTGCAGCGGATTCGATGCCATAAATCCCTTTTCCCCATTCCACATAGTTAAAATACAGCTCCAGCATCCGCTTTTTGGGCAAACAAATCTCCATAATCAAAGTGGCTTGAATTTCCATATATTTACGCAGATAGTTTCTATCTGTTGTTAAGAAAATGGAACGAGCTAACTGATTACTGATTGTGCTGGCTCCAAAGCGGATCTTTCCTGCTTTTTGGTTGCGTTGGTAAGCTTCCTTCACCATGTTCCACTCGAATCCAAAGTGCTTGTAAAAATTGCCGTCTTCCAGGGCAATTAGCATCCTTTGAGTTCTTTGGGGAATGTTTTCCAGCTTGCAGTAATAACGCTTTTTAAGGGGGTATCCGCGTATCAGGTAACGTTGCAGCATCAGAGGAGTAACTGGGGGATTCACTACATTATAAAGTAGCGATAATCCCGCGATAATTCCCCAATACCATAAATGAACCACAAATATGGTATGTAAAACTCGTTTCCAGAACGAGCGTTTTTTTTTCATCTAATACAAAAAAAAAGCCCAATTAAGGGCTTTAATACTGTTTAGGCTTTGCTTTTGTTAATGATATCTGCAAGCCTGGCTTTGCGACGGGAGGCTGTACGCTTGTGGATAACACCCTTTTTGGCAGCTTTGTCTAATTGGGAATAAAGTTGGGATAACATCTTTTCCTTTTCTTCTATGGTACCAGAGGTGTGCATTTGCTTGGAAAGAGTTTTAATAGTGCGTTTCACATAGTTGTTTCTGGCAGCTCTCTTTTTGTCTGTCTTCATTCTTTTTTCGGGCGATTTGTGTTGTGGCATAGTATCCTCTTATTAGTGTAGTATTTTTAATTCTATGTCCCAATATAATTTGGGTTGTATATCTGTCAAGCTGTTTTATTCCAAAGGGCATACCCCCAAATTTTTAACCAGCTTGAATTTTGGGCTTCAGTTGAAGGTCAAACATGCATGCCCTTCCTCGCTTGCCTGCTTCAATCATGGAATCAATAAGGAATCATTAAGGACTTCATCCGTATTGATTCCTTATTTATTCCGTAATTCAAGCAAGAGGCATGGGCAATTATTGTAACATAGGATTGTATCCTGGTGTAGGGTTGGGTTTGTAACCCAATCCCGTTACGCCGGTTAAAAACCGGCTTGTACAACAGCTTAAAAAGCTATGTTACGAAAACAAAAAAGCTATGTTACGCATTGTTATTTTAGCCAAAACTTCAAGGCACTTTTCCAAAATGAACCTTCCATGTTCTGCCTTTGGAAGTGTTGGTTAGTGCCCAGATTATCCCCTCTGCGATAGTTTACCCCAAAAGTAGCCAATAATCCCAGTTTGTTGCTCAATTCAGAAATGGTTTCGGCATCACCCGATCTTCCATAAGGGAAAGCAAATAAACGTTCATAGGGTAAATGGAGGACATCAAAAGAAAAAAAGCTGGCATTTACCTCTGCCAAAGCTTCGCTTATACTTAACCGGGAAAAATCCGGATGAGAATGGCTATGTGAACCAATCTCTGCTCCCTTTGCTACCAGTTCTGCCAATTGCTCAGAGCTTAAGAAAGGCTTGTGATTGAATAGGTATTCCTCTTGACTAATGGGGTATAGCTGCTGCCAAAGTGTATCGGTAAGATCGTCTTTTTGGGACATAGGCATCATATCAAAAAAGTTCAGCAGGTTTGCTCCGGGTAAAAGCTCACCCATTAATCCTTCCAATGAAGGTTTTGCCACACTATTGCGCAGGATTATCAGCTTGTGATTCCATGCTAAGAATTTGTTATTTATGCATTTGCTTACTATGAACAGAGTGGGGCTTATCTTGTATTTGTTCATAATGGATAAGAGTGGTGCATAGTTGCAAGCAAAACCATCGTCAAAAGTAACCGAGAAAGATTTTACTCTTAAGCAATCACTTTCAGCTACTGCAACACTTAGGGGAAACTCTCTATAGCCTAAATTGGTTAGCAAGCGAATCTGCCGCTCAAAATGTGAGTAAGATATACTAAGTGGATAGATATCCGGCGGTTTTTTTGCTATAGCATGGTAGTATAAAATCCTGTGGGGTTTCGAAACATTCATTGATACATCCTTTTGAAACTTGCAGGCAATCATTTTGGCTTTATGCCTTTGGTCAAGGGAAATCTGAACTAATATTCAATTCATCGCATTATATGTAATAAATGGAATGGTTATTGCACACCCATAAATGAAGCAGACATGATGAAGCTTGTGGTTGGGTTGCAAAGATTGTAAATTAGCTTAGCTTTGTAGCCGTAAGTCTCAGTGGATCTTGTGCTTGCTTATGTTTAATAATTAGTTACAGGGGAATAAATGACCGTATTGATACTTGCAACCCTGCTTCTGATAATCAATTGGATGATTGAATATCGGAGGCACACCAGAAATGTGCTTGCCATTCCCATTAGAATTCACGTGAATGGCACACGTGGAAAATCCAGTGTAACCCGTTTGATAGCTGCTGGTTTAAGGTCTGGAGGAAAAAGAACAGTGGCAAAGATAACTGGAACTCTGCCTCGTGTGGTATTGCCAGATGGACGGGAAGCTGCAATTATTCGTTTGATGGGAGCAAATATAATAGAGCAAAAATACATATTTCGTCACGCAGTAAGCCATAAGCCAGATGCCATTGTAATTGAATGCATGGCTGTAAATCCTGTATTTCAGTGGATAACGGAACGTAAGTTCATTCGCAGCACTATAAGTGTAATCACGAATTGCCGTCCCGATCATCAGGATTTAATGGGTTCCACGGTTCAGAGCGTAACCATGTGTCTTAGCAATACTATTCCTGCTAATGGGGTGTGCTATTCAGCGGAAAATGAACACTTTGGCTTATTGGAGAAAGTGGCAAAAAGCCGTAACTGCCGCATGATAAAGGTTCGTCCCAAAGATGTTACAGATGAGGAAATGACCAGCTTTCAGTATATCGAACACAAAGAAAATGTTCAGCTTGCCTTGGCTGTTTGTGCAGAAGCTGGTGTTCCCAGGGATGTTGCCATGCGTGGTATGCAAAAAGCCAATCCCGATCCTGGAGCATTGAAGCGTTACAAGATTGAAGATGGCGGGAAGGTGATCCATTTCTATAATGTTTTTGCGGCAAATGATCCCCAATCAACCGTTGGAATTATCCAAATGGTTACGGGGAACTTGCAGAATGTGGAGAAAATTATTATCCTGAACAGCAGATCTGATAGATTATTCCGTAGCCATCAGCTTGTTGATGCTATCAAGGATATTGAGTATTCTTACCTTTTATTAACAGGTGAGATTCCGGACAAAGTGGAAGCTTATGCCTTGCAATCCGGGCTACCAAAAAATAAGGTTATTGCGCTTGGAGAACCACTTACAGAGGTTATTTATCAAAAAGTGTTAGAGCTTACAAAAAGCGAATCCCACGTTTTGGGGATTGGAAATATAGCAG
>JAQVMI010000137.1 GCA_028703735.1 Candidatus Cloacimonadota bacterium
CACTGGGCTTAGAACCACCTGCTTTTGTAAGAGATGTGCATCCCAAAGCAGAAGATATTATGCTAAGCAATATATTTACAGTTAACCAGGATGATCCGGTTGGTTTAGCCACACAGCTTATAGATGAGCATAAGGTTCGCACTATTCCGGTGGTGGATTCTTTGGGTAATTATGCAGGGCTGGTAACTGTTATGGGTTTGGCACATTATTTTATGCCAAAGCACTTTGCAGAGCGTCCATACTATACGTTTCGTCCGGAAAACTTCATCAAAGTTATTCCCGGTTGCTATTTACAAAAGGGTTCTGCTGTAGAATTTGAAGCCCAAATGATGGTGGGTGCCATGGCTTTTGATACCTTCATCAGCCGTTTGCAATGTAGCATGAAAGAGCAGAAACAAACATACCCTTTGCTAATTGTGGGGAACCGACCCGATGTAATAGAATATTCCTTAAAGCAGGATTTTCCGGTGATTATCTTTACCGGAATGGATGCCGTAGATTGCGAAAAGCTGGATATCAGCGGTTATAAGGGCTGGATATATATCTCCGAAGTGGATACAGCAGAAACAATCCGCTTGTTGCGTACCAGTATTCCGGTGAAAGCTATTGCCAGTACCGTGCAGCCAACCCTAAAGATTTCCGACAATCTATCGGAGATTAAAAAAATTATGATGAATCGGGATCATCATGGTCTTGCGGTTCTGGAAGGTGAAAAACTGCTGGGATTAGTTAGCAGCAGTTGTATGATAGATCCACCCAAGCACCAGGTTATAATGATAGATCATAACGAAGCAGCCCAATCTGTGGAAGGGATAGAACAAGCTGAAGTAATAGAAATTTTGGATCATCACCGTTTGGGAGCAATTAGAACACCTAACCCCATATATGTGTACGCCAAACCCTTGGGTAGTAGCTGTACCATAGTTTACAAACACTTCCAAAGCTTTGGTATAAAGCCTCCGCCAGAAATTGCTGCCTTGTTGCTTTCGGGCATTTTATCCGATACCATTATCCTGCGTTCTCCCACTACAACAGCCGAGGACATCTCTGCTGCAGAAGAACTGGCTGTTATTGTTTCCTTGGATTTGCAGGATTGGGGAACCGATATCTTCCGCCATGCAGCATCATTATCTTCTGCAAACCCAGAACAAGCCGTTACCGCAGATTTCAAAATATACACCGAGAATAGCCACAGAGTTGGAATCGCCCAAATGGAAGTGATTACCCTGAATGACCTTGCATCTGTGGAACAAGACTACCTAAATGCCCTATACCACATCAAACAAAAATTCGCCCTGGATTGGGCAATGCTGCTGATTACCGATATAATTGGGGAAGAGAGTATATTGATCTGCACCGAATTTGCCCTGGCAGATAACCTTATCTATCATCGGTTGGATGCTAATACCTTCCATTTACCCGCAGTGTTATCCCGCAAGAAACAATTATTGCCAGAGATATTGAACGTTCTAAGCCAGTAGCATTAGCTAAAGAGGTGCAGATAATCCCCCTGGAGCATATTTATTTTACCAGGACAACCTTTTGTATCGAGCTGTGGTTGCCTGCTGTATAGCGAATTACATATACACCAGAGGAAACAGATTTTCCTGCCTCATCTTTTCCATTCCAAATTCTGCTATGTGTTCCGGCATTTAGCATGGTGGCAGCCAAGGTGCAAATTTTCTCGCTTTTCAAATTATAGATACTAAGCTCCACTTTGTCGGTTTTTGCCAAACTAAAAGAGATCGTGACGTTGGGATTGAATGGATTGGGATAAACAGATTGCAGCCTTGTGACAAGTGGAATGGGGGGAGGAGTGTTATACTGATTAGATTCCATCACTATTCTAATAGAGCCGTGCATTTGGTATCCACCATCCAAATCCAGATTTTGTAACCAATAATAGTAACTACCATTTTCGGTAACCTCATCATCCACAAAACTGTAAAGGGACAAGGCTGATGTATTGGCTGCTCTTATTAGAGGGCTAACCAACTCACTATCATTAATATCATTCACCCTACTCCGGTAAATGTAGTAGCCCAACACATTTGTTTCCGATTGGGTTGTCCACACCAGTTTTACTTGGTTTTGGGAAATTGCGGATGCTGTGAAGGACGAAAGTTCCACCGGTAAGGTTTCGTCATTCACTGTCTCGGTATATGCAATTTTTGCAGGTGTACTACCTGTTCTTTCGGTGGAATACCAAATCCTGAAATTGTTAGTATTATCGTTTAGAGGAACCAGGCTTGCACGGTATAGAACTTTGTCCCAAGCATTCGAAACAGGAGATAAAACCGGATTCGACCCAAAGACCCAAGCAATGCCATCTTCCGAATATCCCAGAAACAATTCACCTCCATATCCCTGGTATGGACCCACTTGATTTATCATCCAGTAGTAACCATTATGATAAATCACATCTATATGCCAGGTTTCGGTAAGCGGTTTGCTATTAATATCATAAGAAAATGGCAGAATATTTGTAAGCACAGGGGCAGACCATGTTCCTGTTATTGATGCTGCTTCCCGATACATCACCTGACGGGGTGTGCCTTTTTTTACATACCACAACATATATTTCCCGTTTTGGTAGATAATTGATGGCGAGATAAGAGATCCGGAATTAGTAGTAATATGTGTAAGAACAGTTACTTTATTTGTCCAAGTGATTCCATCTGTGGTGGAACGAGAGAAGATTGTCTCTGTATTCCAGCTTACCACCCGCCTCCAAATGCAATACATCGTATTACCATCTGGGGACATCAATAAGTCTGGATCGGAATTGTAAGTACTTGCGCTGGAAGCAAAGCTATCTATAGGGTTAGTTGCTCCGGGAGGGACTATCCAGGATACATTGTCGTTAGAAACTACTATACTGGGGTTTTCGTAAACAGCATTAGTATTGGGGAACGGAGTAAAAGCCATCCAGTATTTGTAACCATTCCAACCCGAGGGGAAATACAGCACATCAGGATGAAGTATCTCATCCTGAGCAGAGGAGTTTTGGACATAAGCAGGTATGTTCAGAGGTGCAACAGCATTTGTCGCTACATAGGAATCTATATTGGGTGATGCATGCATTAAACCAATATAAACTAAAACTATACTCAGCATCAATATCCGAACTCGAATTGGCATTAAGTCTCCTTTTATATGGTCACTTTTATGGTATGAGTATATGTTAAACTGATTTACGTGGAAAAGCAATAGTAAAATCGGTCAAAGACTTATTTTGGTTTATATCCCTACCTTAAAGAGGATTATCCCTACTCAGATAAACAGGTATGCAATCCAACCCACTGGCAAGGCATTTGCTTTCACCAGCATGGTTCCAGTTACCATGCACTTACCATGTATCTACTTTTGTAGCTTCAGAGTAATTTAGGGGATAGATAACAGAGACAGTTAGAGCAGGGGGCATTGCTGCCGTTGATAGCATTAAAGCTTGTTAATTCTCTGGTTTGGCAGCAAGAACTCATGCGGGCAGATTTGATGGGGTATAGTGTTCGCATTAGTCCTTTGCGCAGTTGTAATATGTAGTTAGCTCTTAAACTGAGATGAAGCGCAAATGACTCCTGCTTTTTGTAAAGCGCAAATGACTCCTCTATTCGTCTTTAATCAGCGGATATTCCTTCCCATCTATTTCCAAAGTATATTCTGTACCAAAGAAGCCTTGTTTTACGGAAACTAATACCAATCTATCATCTTCATTGGGTTGTAGAAACCCTCTTAGCTTAAAGTTGCCAACGATTCCGGATATTTGGTCATTTTTCCTATTGTTGATGATTAAAGCGTATTGTCCACCCAAACCAGATACCCTTGCTTCCACTTCAATTCTGTACTTTCCTTCAAAATCGCAATATGCGTGATCTTTAAACACTCCCATAATTTCTCCTTAGTTATTACGCAACTGATTCTAACATCACAATGGAGCGAGCATTAATTCGTACTTTTGTATTGTGTCAAGAATAATTTGCATTTTGCTACATAAAATCTGCATGAGAATGTTTATAATTGCCCAACCAACTGTAACATAGCTATGAGATTGCGTGATAACTAATCAAGTCATGCAAAATCCTTTGTCATTCCTGCGAAGGCAGGAATCCAGCCAATAAAAAGACACTTTCATTGTGGCACTGTAATATATTGCAATACAACTGATTATGTGTAGATTCACTGGAGTTGTTACGTTACTTGGATTCCGGATCAAGTCCGGAATGACAGAGTTACTTAGCTGTTATAAAGTGTTTTCCCACAGTCTCAATCCTATGTTACATCAGATAGTGTGATGGGCTACACCAATCCCAAAATAAAAAAAGGGGAACCGAAATTCCCCTCATCTTATGCTATACCGAAAAGCTACTTTTGCTTTTCGAAGTTGTTAAACCCAACCACTATTTGCTGTTTACTACAAATCCTTTAAGGGCTGAGCCAAGCTTATCCATATCACCATCAAGCTCTGCCTTAAACTTTTCCCAGGAATTCTTACCATCATCTTTGAAATTATTCAGCTTTGATCTCAGCTCTTTGTTGGATTTTTCAAGTGATTCGATTTCCTTGTTATACGCTGCTTTCAGCTTGCCATTGGTTCCAACCATATCTGCTTTGTAATCTGCAATTATTTTGTCATTTGCAGCCATTCTGGCATTCGCCTGGTCTTTGTACTCCTGCCAGGTCTTCACAGCTTCAGATTCGGCGGTTGCTTCTTTGAGATCTTGCTCTGCTTCCACCATGTTTTCTTGGGCATCATCAACCTTTTGATCTGCTTTCTTATTGCATCCGGAGAGCATTATCAGCATAATTAATACGATGCCGATAAATAGGATTGTTTTGGGGTAGTTCATTAGTTTTCCTTTGTTTCTTAGTGTTGGTGTCTAATATTAAGGCTCTCTCAGCAAGCCACATAATGGGGAATTTAGATTTTTGAGATCAGATCTCGTATGGTATCTTTGCTTTTCCCCAGTTTCTTTTGCAATCTGCCCAGTAATTCTTCCTCTTTGCCTTCTGCGAAGAGTAAATCGTCATCTGTGAGATCAGCATACTTCTGCTTTAACTTCCCTGCGATTTCGTTCCAGTTTCCTTTGATAGTGAGCTTTTCCATTGAACCTCCTATGGTTATGGAATGTACCGTGATAGAACACCTTCCGCAATTGAACTATAAACATAAGCGTGAAAAAAAATTGCCCAATTCGTAATTGCATTCGAAGCTTGGTATCGAATCATCTATAGATAAAATAATCATGAATTGGTAAAAGCAACTTATTATATTTGAATAGTTTCCCTGCATTGCCTATATTTGTGGAAAGAAATCCTCAGACAGGGTACCTGAAAGGCTTATATGTAACATAACACCTTGCCAAACTACAAAGCTTACCCATAGCAAAGAACGGAAAATCAAATCAAATGAAAAATAGTAAATTTACTTGACGGAATTTCTTGCTGATAGCATAGTGCCCTAAATCATATAATGCATAGGAGACCTTATGAAAACGAACAAGTTAGGCTTTATTTTGCTTATTTTCGCGTTGTTTGTCACCCCCTTGTTTTGTGTAAAAAACTCCCTCTTCAATTCCGGTAAGCACGATAGTATCGGAATGCTTAAATCCCAATTGTATGCCAATAGTAAAGCCAAGCAGCTTGATCTGGACATGGCAAAGTGCTTTTACCTCCCGGATGAATGGGTTTTCTGGTATCGGATGGATGAAGTAGGCTGCTCTAATGTTACAGAAGAAGATCGCTACAATAA
>JAQVMI010000138.1 GCA_028703735.1 Candidatus Cloacimonadota bacterium
ATTAGGAACAATGCCCAGGCTCCAGTTTGAGGCAACGTTCCAGTACTCATCGGTATCGCCTTTCCAAACATTCAGATTTGCCCCGTGCAGGGTGAAAGAGATTGTGCTGCCGGTGTTTTCGGTAATATCGGTAATCATCAGGTTTCCATCTATCCTCCAGGTAGCGGTAGCGTTATAAAGCCAGGGATCGGGATCGGAAGAGCCGTAGATGGAGGGTCTGCCCACCGATCTGGAAAGATTTGCACTATTTACCGTTCCGTCAAAATCCGGTCTGCCATTGGGGCGGTAAACATATATTTCATCGGGAGGACCATCGCTGTTTCCCTCCAGCGGAATGGTGATAGTACCTACCTGATACGAGGTTGTAACCCGGTAAACGATTAAGCCGGAACCGGGTAAGCTGTTTCCATAAGAGGCATTTCGTCTGCGGTATTCCACCACGTAGAATTGATTAGGGCTGCTGGAAGGAATTTTGTAACAAGCAAAAGGACTTTCATTTATAGAGGTAAGGGTATATGTAGTTGGTGTGGAAGTGGGGGTAAGCGTGGGAATACTGCCAACCCAATTGCCATATTTCATCTTCTGATAGGCAAAATGCGGTTGTGGCACATAGCCATCTGCCCCCATAAGCTCCCAGGGACCCACGGGGTTTAAATTATCATCTGTGGTGTGATACAAATCGGGAAAACCGAAGGAATGCGACATCTCGTGACAGACCACACCAATTCTATTTACGGTATTATTTACAGGCTCTATCAATTGGTCGGATAATTGGATGTTGTAACAGGAAACAATCTTATTGTTTATGGTAACTGTTTCGTAAATTAGGGGATTGTAATCCAGAAAACTCTGCTGAGGCCAAAGCTGACTTAACCATATTGGATCGGCCTCTCCTTTGAAGACAAAGGTCACATTATCCACGAATGCATCTCCATCGCCATCCACATTTAAATTTGAGGGTACAGATGGACTGATGATGTTAACCGCAGTTCTCATAAGAGCGTGCATTCTGGATCTTCCATTTGTACCCGAACTATATCCTATTGGATTGGTAGTGGCATCATAGGGCGAGAAGTATCCCCGATTGTGACCATCCTGAAAGCTGCGGACAATTCCATCTTCAGGATTGGGAAAGAAACTGGTGTTCACGGTCAATTGACCGCTACTGTCCTCCAAGAAATAACCTCGCATCGAAGGATTTACCATGGAGTTGCACAAAGATTCATATTCGGCAATGGGGGTGGTGTATTCAGTTTGATCCAGAAACCGGACAAAGATGAAGATGTTATTGACGGTTCCAATGGTTGAAATACGTACATTATTGGTGCCTTGTTCAGGTCTTAACTCGTTGGTTACCGCTTCAATCTGCTGTTTATTGTGTTTCAAAGAGGGCGGAATATTCAAACTGACGGGGTCAATTTGACCAACTTTGTAATCGGAGGCTACAATTTCACCGTTTCGCTGTATGGCATAAACCGCATAACCAGTGTCAGGATGTCGTAATACAGTGTATCCTGCTTTATCGTGCATTCTTCGGTAATATTCATCACCAGTTACCATCAGTTCAAGTTGTTTGCCATCTGGTTGTAAATAGTTAAAAGCTTGATTTTCGACATAGTTTGCCGATAGAATCGAAATCATCAATATTAAAATACATGTGACCACGGATTTCATAACTTCTCCTTAAACAATACACACTTTAATTGCCTTCAAACCAATAATATCATTGGATTTGACAATAAATCATTGCATAAATTCCTGTCAATATCTTTCTGCTTTACGCTCTCTTTCATCTGACTATGGATTTATTCCTAAAGGATTACGAGTTCCAAAGCACTAACCAATAATCTTCCTGAAAAAACTTGACAAAAATTAGCTATTCATATTTTCTTGCAAAGTGTGCTAATGATCAGTTTTGTAACTTGACCTCTAAGGCTCAAAGGAGAAAATTATGCGTTCCACACTTTGGCTATTGATTTTCACTGTAGCCACGATCACGATGTTTGTGTTGCCTGTATTATTGCAAGCGCAATTCTCTGGTGGTGCAGGTACAGAAGCCAACCCCTTTCTGGTGGGCACTGTGAACGATCTTGACAATCTACGCAATTATTACACTGGTTATTACTTCAAGCAGATCAGCAATATTAACTTGGATATCCCTCCCTGGAATCAGAGTTTTGGTTGGCAGCCAATTGGCTTGATTGAGGGGAGTAGGACTTATTATTATGACGGAGACGGTTACAGTATTCAGAACCTCCAAATCAATTCCCCTTCAAACCAGACCCATATTCCGAAAGCTCTGTTTACAAACCTTATCGGTGGATACATCCGTAATCTCACTCTGGAAAACATTCTAATTTTTGGCACAAGTAAAACCGGAGGTTTGGCATATAGCTGCGCTGGTACAGAAATCGACAACTGTCACGTTACTGGAGCAATGCTTCCTGTTGGCAACACGAATGACCATGGGATAGGAGGCTTGATTGGGACTGCCACAGCGCAAAGTTCGATTCAAAACTGCAGTGCCAATATCAAAATCGGTGATTATTATATTGTAGGCGGAATTGTAGGTCTGGCAAGTGATTCCAACATCAATAACTGCTGGGCTTGGGTGCGAATAAATAATTGCGGGATGGTAGGAGGTTTGGCAGGGAAAGTGCACAATTGTGTAGTTACTGGTTGCAGCTCCGGGGGCACAATCACAGCAGCTTGGGACGGTGGTAGTTTGGGTGGTTTGATCGGGCGTATCTCTGCCTCGAATGTAACAAGCTGTTTTTCCCGGGTAGAGATGGCTATTGGCAATGGGTTAGCAGGAGGTCTGGCATACATTTCAACCTCGGGGAGCGTGATCAGCAATTGCTACTCCGAAGTCTGGTTTGAGGGAGGTTTGGATGCTTATTCTTTCGGACTGATCGCATTTGCGTATGGGACCCATTTTATCAACTGTTATTCCCGCTCGGTGCAGAACAATACCGAATGTTTTGCAGCCTTGGCTTATTTGGAAGAGGGTAGCACTATAAGCGGATGCTGTTACAACTCTGAACTTATGACTCCAGATGTTAATAATAGCTGGGAAATCGGTCGGACAACGGAGCAAATGACCTATCCCTATGGCAACACTATTAATGACACTTACGCAGGCTGGGACTTCCAATCCATTTGGATGGAAGATGTTAATGGAATCTCAAATCTCGGCTACCCCATGCTGAGGGATATGGATTATAGCCATATAGCGGCTTATCCCAAATTCTCCATCGGTTCTGGATTTTATGGCCATACTGTAGAACAGATTATTAGTTGCATCACACCTGGAGCTGAGATCCGCTTTACTCTGGATGGTAGCACTCCCGATGAGACATCCACCCTGTATGTGGAACCCTTCTTAATCGGTAGCGAAACCCTGATAAAAGCCAGAGCGTTTCGGGATGATCTCTTTCCCAGCCGCGTCAATGAAGCACATATCTATGCTTATACTCCCAATTTCCCTGGGAGTGGGACGATCCAGGATCCATTTATTATCTATAACCCCAGCGATTTATATGAGTTGCGCTTTCATTTGGATAGCCATTTCCGGTTACACGACGATATATATCTTAACTATGTAAGTTACGAACCTGGCAATACTTGGCTACCGATCGGTAAATACTACGCTCCCGACTCTCCAGATAATCGTCCCTTTACCGGATCTCTGGATGGATATGGATATGAGATATATAATTTTGCCATAAATCAGCCGGATGCCACGGCTACTGGACTCTTCGCCTATTGTGAGAACGCTCAGTTCAAAGACCTGACCATCCGACCTGGATATGTAAACGGAGGAGGATACACAGGAGCATTGGCTGGAATCATGAAGGATTGCGATGTCTTGGGCTGTCAAGCATGGAGTAATGTAAGTACCAGCGCAGGCTCAGCCGGTCTTATGGCGGGGAAGAGTGTAAATACCATATTCAGCCAGAGCTTTACCACTGGCGCTGTGAGTGGGGGAGATACTTGTGGTGGAATGGTGGGGATCCTTAATGGTGGAGGTACTGTGGATTGTTATGCCATCACCTCGGTCTCTGATTGTACTATTGGGGGTGGTTTGTTAGGCTCGTTTAGCGGACAGGCTGAAGTGCAGCGTTGTTACTCTGCGGGTTTTGTCAGTGGGCAGGGTGCGGGTTTTGGCGGGTTGGTTGGCAGCGGCGATCCGGCTCTGGTAAGCTCCAGCTACTGGGATATTGATAGTTCAGGTCAGGATAGTTCTGCTGGCGGAGTAAGCTTAAGAACCAGCCAGATGATGATCGCTGAAAATTATCTGGGCTGGGATTTCCAGAATGTGTGGATTCCTCCCATTCTCCACATGAACTCTGGTTACCCTATGCTGTGGAACAATATGGTCAATCCTGTCGATAATGAGGATGAACTGGCACCTGCCGTCTCCATCTTGAATGTCTATCCCAATCCCTTCAGCACAAAGCTAAATCTGCAATTTGAATTACCTCAAGCTACCCAAACAGAGCTGTGTGTCTATAACTCACGGGGACAGAAGGTCAGGAAGCTGCTCAGCGAAAACCTAAGTTCCGGGGCTCATAATCTGTGTTGGGATGGCAAGGATAAGCATGGAAGGATAGTAGCTTCCGGTATCTATCTGATCCAAATTGAGGCGGGTAAATTTAAACAGTTTCGCAAGGTGATGCTGATCAAGTGAGAGCTTAATATCGTTAAGTTGTACATTTCAAGTTCAGTTTGAACCCTTTTATCTTAACGCTCAGTTTTCTGAGAGCTAATTAGAAGTTTTCGCTTCATCTTTATGGAAGCCTTAGCTGAGGCTACATTATTACTAACTGATTGAATCCGCTATCATCTTATAGAAATTGCTTGACTTGATACTATCCTTTTGCATACAATGACTCTTTTATTGTTCTTGCTAATAAGATTTCGCCAACTAATTGAAATATAAATACTTATGGAAGCCATACACAAAGAAGGGAGTGTAATAAATTGACAGTTGAAAAGCTTTGTTTGAAAGCTGATGTTCAGCTTGCCTTAAAGCAGCGTGCAGAAAATATCTGCCAGGAAATTGAGACGAGAGAGCAAATAGTGAAAGCCTTTGTTAGTACAATAGGCTTAAGGGAGCGTTTGGATGCACAGCTTGAAATGCTGGAGCAAAAATATGGCTCTGGAGCAGAGCTTCCCTCTCTTTGGGGAACCACCATTGGGGTGAAGGATGTGTTTTTTACAGACACTTTGGCAACCCGGGCTGGTTATTGGTTGCCAACGGATGCAATTAAGGGAGAGCGTTCAATAGTAGTATCACAGCTCCTGAATGCAGGTGCAATCTTGCTTGGCAAAACTGCCTGTAGTGAGTTTGGTTATCAGAAGGCAGCCAATACCTGCAATCCTCTATACCCACATTATTCACCCGGAGGATCGTCATCTGGTTCTGCGGCGGCAGTTGCAGCGGGTTTTTGTGATCTTGGGGTTGGCAGCCAAAGCAGGGCAGGAGTAACTTTACCTTCTGCTTTTTGTGGAGTAAATGGCTTCACTGCAAGTGCAGGAAGAATCTCGAAACAGGGGATGTTTCATCTATCGCAGTCTTTGGAGCAGATTGGTCTATTCGCCAAAGACATGAAAGTTATCAAGCATGCAGCAAAGGTTTTGTTATTGAAGGGTGCAACTACTCCAGAAGCAGCGCTGGATATGCGTTTTGGTATTCCGTCAAGAAGTTTTTTGGCTTTAGCAGAACCGCAGATTATCGCCCAATTC
>JAQVMI010000139.1 GCA_028703735.1 Candidatus Cloacimonadota bacterium
AGCAGTAACCTTTATAGAGCCTAACACATTATTGATGCGGTGGGTGCTGTGATCTTTACCGCCTTGCATCACATGCCGTCCATCTCTGCGGCGGGTATAGCTAACCAATGATATATCGAATATGGCATAAGATAACAGCAATACCGGCAACAGATAAAACATCTTGTCATTATAGCGGTTGCCTGCATGCTGAGCCATCAATATCCCCATGGAGGATAGAAAATAGCCTATAAACATGCTGCCTGCATCACCCAAAAATATCCGGGCAGGATTAAAATTGTAGGGTAAAAATCCAAAGCTTGATCCCGCAAAACTAAGCGAGATCAACGCCATCAACGCCATGCCCTCAGAATTTGCCTGGGTGGTGTTTATAAGGGCAAAGGCAAAAAAACCTAAGCCCAAAATGCCTGCCATTCCGCTTATAATCCCATCCATGTTATCCAAAAAATTAAGTGCATTCATCAAACCAACCATCCAAAGCACCATCAAGGGTAAGGAAATATAGATACTGCCAAACATCAGGCTAAGCTCCGGTATGGTAAAATTGCTTAAGATGAACACCAGGCTTACCAAAAACTGCCCCAGCATTTTTACCATAGGCTTCATGCCGCGCCTATCATCCACTAAACCAATTATCACGATAATCAAAGTACCGGATAAATAGCCCAGCATTGGTTTGTCAAAATACCTTCCAGGCGAGATCAGCACATCGTAAATACACAACAAGATAAATCCTATTGCCACGCTAACCCCTCCTAAAAGAGGGACACACTTTAAGTGCATTTTACGGGCTTCCGGTTTATCCACATAGTTCAGTGCTCCCGCCAGGCGGATTATGAAAGGCGTTAAACCATATACCAGCAGCCACGCCATAATAAACACACTCAGGTATTCGTATATCCTGTTTTCCACTAATGACTCCATACTATTCCTTAGCTTACCAAGGTAAACAGGTAGAGGTTTTTGTCAATGCAAAAAAGTGAGAGCCTTCGGCAGTGAGAGTGCTTTGCACAGTGAGAGCCTTCGGCAGTGAGAGTGCTTTGCACAGGGAGAGCCTTCGGCAGTGAGAGTGCTTTGTACAGTGAGAGCCTTCGGCAGTGAGAGTGCTTCGCACAGTGAGAGCCTTCGGCAGTGAGAGTGCTTCGCACAGTGCGAGCCTTCGGCAGTGAGAGTGCTTTGCACAGTGAGAGCCTTCGGCAGTGAGAGTGCTTCGCACAGTGAGAGCCTTCGGCAGTGAGAGTGCTTTGCACAGTGAGAGCCTTTGGCAGTGAGAGTGCTTTGCACAGTGAGAGCCTTTGGCAGTGAGAGTGCTTTGCACAGTGAGAGCCTTCGGCAGTGAGAGTGCTTTGCACAGTGAGCATTAAAAGTAACTCACTTGCCTTTGGCATCTCACTGCGTATGCTCTCACTCTGAAAGTCTCACTGCGTAAGCTCTCACTCTGAAAGTCTCACTGCGTAAGCTCTCACTCTGAAAGTCTCACTGCGTAAGCTCTCACTCTGAAAGTCTCACTGCGTAAGCTCTCACTTCTTACCCAGTCTCTTCTCCAATGACTTCATCATCAGGATCAATTTCATTCTTATACTATTAACTTCATGAATCAAGCGGTTAACATCTTGGGGTTCATTACAGTATCCTAAAATCTCCACTATTCCTAATTGTGTCTCTATTTCGGATGCTGAGCCTGTGGATATAGATAGAAAATGTATATATTCCTTGCTTCCATTTCTGGATGCACCTTCTGCAATGTTGCTGGGTATGGATACGGCAGCTCGTTGCATTTGTGACGCTAACCCAAACATCTCGAACTTTGGGAATTCACGAGTTAGTTTATAAATCTCACCCACAAACTTCATGCTTTCTTTGTAAACATCTAGATCTCTATGAGTCATATAGTCTCCTTAAGCTAATATTGTTCCGCACACAAATCTCACTCTGCAAGTCTCGCTGCGCCATGTCTCAATTGCCAACGGTATCTCACTCTGCAAGTCTCACTGCTTTTAGCTCTCACTGCCGAAGGCACTCACTATTCAAGTTTCCCAAGGTTAACATTCACTAACCCTCCGGTATCTCACTCTGCAAGTCTCACTGCTTTTAGCTCTCACTGCCGAAGGCACTCACCCTTACCCTCTCACCAAAAGAAAACCCTGAGTTTCCTCAGGGTTTTCACTGTTAATATATAGGTAAGTTAAGCTTACTTAACAATTACCATTTTCTTGGTTTGGTTCATGGAAGGAGTGCTAAGTTTGTAGAAATAGATACCATTTGCACAAACGTTGTTTTTGCTGTCACGTCCGTTCCAGTTAAGCTTGTGGCTGCCTTCCTTTACGGAGAAGGTTTTCACTACTTGACCAAGGATGTTATAAACGGTTACGGTTCCGGCTTCGCCAGCTTTCACGTTCACATCAATGTTGGTGCCTTCGCTCATTCTGAAAGGATGAGGATATGCATTGCTCATGGAGGTGGCGGTAGGAAGAACTGGAGGCACTTCGCCTTCTACTAACACGTTGATAGGACCATGGAAACTGGAGCTTCCGTCCATTTCAACGCTTTCCAGCCAGTAATAATACATGCTGCCAATGGCAACTTCAACGTCGGTAACGCTGTAAGAAGCAGTGGTGCTGGTATTGGTTGCTTGAACCATTACTGGGGTAAGCAGGGTAAGATCATTTTGGGTATCGCTGTCACCGCGAAGTACACGGTAACCTAACAGGTTGGATTCAGATTGGCTTACCCAAGTAAGCTTTACGAAGTTCTGTGCTGTAAGAGTAGCGGTGAAGCTGCTAAGCTCTACAGGAAGGGTGCCATCTTCTCCAAGACCACCATAGAAGGGTCCTTTACCGGCAAATGCTGGAACTAAAATTGTAACGTCACCGTCATTTTCTACACTACCAAAATCCGGTCCATGAGTCCAGTTGATAAAATCACCTTCTACTCCAACAACTCGGATTTGCCAAGGACCTGCTCCAGCAAGCGTTAAGGGAGGTAGGTTACCGTTTGCATTCCAGAGAGGATTAATCCAGAAGCCTACAGGTGCTTCGCCAGCAGGATTGTTATTAGCATTACCCTGTATCAGCTGGATTGTTGCAGCTACAGTGCCTGCGATAGGAGAAGGCTCACCACCTTCAGGAAGATCATAGACAGGTTCATCTTCTACCAAATCAAAGGTGATGGTTGCGGACAGAAGAGCTTTTGCACCACTGGTGTCAATTTTGCTTCTGCTGCCAACAGCACTCTTTGCTGCGACAAAATCATCTAATACAACTTCTCTTGAGGCAGGTACCCAATGGAAACCGGGAACGGCTGCAAGGGTATAGGTTCCAACCAAGTCTGTAGCTGCATTAAGAGCTTCAGAAGTCCAAGGTGTGTCTTGACCAATTGCTGCGGTTCCACCGGTAAGAATTTCATGAATACCGGCAGGTATGGAGTTTACTGTGAGTTGAAAGGTATTAGTTGGAGCAAGTGGAGGGATCACTTGTGTATTAGGTGCACGAATAATGACGCCAGTTGACGTGCCATCAAGAAGAGTGTAATCCCATGTTGTGGATTGACCTGATGCAGTATGTGTAACAGTCCAGCGAATTACATCACCTGCAAACCATGGTACGGAAAGATTCGAGAGGTTAGTTGAAACACGAACCCAGTAAGGAACAGCGATTCCATTACCGGTGCGATTCAGATTGATTACATTCGGAAGATTGGTGGCTGTTGAAAGAACGGCACTCATGTGTTCTGGGGTTACGTTCTGTACGGTTACCACATAACCTGGGGCATGAACAGTTGAATTGTTGACAATAACAGTAGTAATGTCAACACCATTTCCAAGCACCACTTCCTGCGTAAGTGCCTTGAGGTTGGCAGCAAAAGCAAGTGCTGCCAGCGAAAATATTAGTGCAAATAAGAATAACTTTTTCATTTATTCTCTCCTTTTATTACTTTGACTTTAGTGAATTAGAATAGAGGGGTGTACGGTCAGTTTTAGCTAGAGCTGGTGGCCACACACCGGTAACTGCCGAGTTAAAATACACTGGTGTACCAATATTAAGGGCAAAGTCAGGATCAAAATAGTCCCCACCTTGATTCTGAGTGTAATCCCAAACTTGAAGTGGGTTCCACATGAAAATGGTATCAACTTGATCAACACCGACCTCAGTTGCTATCTGACTACCTAGAACACAATCCGAACGATTCAAAGGAACCATTACAAGATTGAGTCCGGCAACAACAGGATAGTTTGCATTAGCAACAGGTAGCGGACCCATGCTGTAGAAGTCAAAACCAGTGCTGGTATTGAAATATAACACGGAACCGGGGGCAACTGCAAAATCGGGATCGAAATAGTTGCCACCTTGATTCTGGGTATAATCCCAAATTTGAAAATCAGCATTCCACATGAATACGGTATCAATTTCATCACCTGTATTGTATGCAGCTATTACTTCACTGGCTAGGGTGTATCCGGAGTCCATGGGAAGTGCCACGAGATTCAGCCCTGCAACACAAGGATACTTTAAATATCCGACCACGTCTGATGGGTCCGATTCGACCGCTGCGAGCATGCCAACGGCAAGAAGTAGCAGGAGCGGTAGTATAAATTTCTTCATAACATTCCTCCTAAAGGAAATGATACAATTCTTAAGATATTAAATTTGTTGTGTTCATCCAATAATCCGGCCTCTGGCATCGTGCCGGGCACGGAGAACGACATTTTCTGTTGGGTTCCGGTGGCTGCTAACAGCCTCCCGGAGTTTGATCTCGAAAGGTTAAGAAACTGTTTCATCGCACATTACACTCTTTATTGTTCTTTTACTTATTCACAATTCCCACATTATGGATTTCGTAAATCTTGTCAAGCAATAAATTCTTGTTTCTTCGTTTTTTTTCATTTTGCCGCTGTGGATATTTCTGCACAGCCACCTTATTGTAGGAAGCAAGTTTTGTTCCAAAAGAGCTGTGGGGAGGGATTTTTTAAGTGAGAGCCTACGGCAGTGAGATTTCAAGTGAGAGCCTACGGCAGTGAGATATCAAGTGAAAGCTTACGGTAGTGAGACCAAGTGCGTTTGACTCAAAATTGTGACCGATGTGTTTGACTTAAAATTGCGCCCCAAGATTTCTCTGAGCTTGTTGAATATTGTTACGGGCGCAATTTTGAGTTAAACCGGAGAAGCAGGATATCTGAAACGCTGTTTCCTTATGTTTAACTCAAAAAATGCCACGGTGACATTTGTACTAAAGCCAAGACAGCGGAGGTGGCATTATTTTAAGTCAAACCAAGAAGCAGGATATCTGAAACGCTGTTTCCTTATGTTTAACTCAAAAAATGCCACGGTAACACTTGTACAAAAGCCAAGACAGCGGAGGTGGCATTATTTTAAGTCAAACACAAAAACAGCAACACCCCAACTGCAAACCCCAAAAAAGTCGTATTGACAGCCGCCCCCGGCTGTCCACACACGAGGCATGTGTAAGTACTATAATGTAACAGCAATAGCAAGATGTGGTTTGTAAAAAACTGGATTCCGGATCAAGTCCGGAATGACAGAAGTCCCAACCAGTGGCTGCGTGGACGGATTCCCGTAGATAAGAAGATTCCGGATCAAGTCCGGAATGACAGAAGTCCCAACCAGTGGCTACGTGGACGGATTCCCGCAGATAAGAAGATTCCGGATCAAGTCCGGAATGACAGAAGTCCCAACTAGTGGCTGCGTGGACGGATAGCCGCAGAAAAGAAGATTCTGGATCAAGTCC
>JAQVMI010000140.1 GCA_028703735.1 Candidatus Cloacimonadota bacterium
TGCGCCTTCTATGAAAGCTTCTGGTAATGATCTGTCCATTGGGTTGTAAAGAAGAATGATAACAGTTGGTAAACCATCTCTACCAGCTCGACCAATTTCTTGATAATAATGCACAGGAGACTGAGGAAACTGTGTATGAATGATAAATCTTATATCAGGTTTAT
Source organism: Candidatus Cloacimonadota bacterium (assembly GCA_028703735.1). Lineage (GTDB taxonomy): Bacteria > Cloacimonadota > Cloacimonadia > Cloacimonadales > Cloacimonadaceae > Cloacimonas. Next base: position 165 of record JAQVMI010000140.1, read on the forward strand.
CAATACCCATACCAAGGGCATTTGTTGATATTACGCATTTCCATCTATTGCTTAGTAACCCCTGTTCAATCTCTATTCTTGTGTCAGGGTCTAACCGGCTATTATAAGCTCGGGACGATATGTTCAAAAAATCAAACCACTTGGATATTACCTCTGTCTCGACAATTGTGCCAGTATAGATTATTCCCGTTCCATTTAGTTTATGGATGTTCTGACCAAGCCAAACCAGCTTCTCATCGTCGGTAGAAAAATCAATAACATACAGCTTAAAGTTGCTCCTCAACAGGTTACCTCGAATTATGGTTAAATCTCCAGTAATCTGTTTTTCTACATCTTTTTCCACTCTTTTTGTGGCAGTGGCGGTTGTAGCCAGAACTGGTAACCCTTTGGGAAGAAGATTAACTAAAGTGACTATTCTGCGATACGCCGGACGGAAATCATGTCCCCATACAGAGATGCAATGGGCTTCATCTACAACAATCATAGAAAGCTTCATATTCCTTACTTCTTCCAGCCACAAAGAGTTTTCCTGCCGTTCAGGAGCTATGTAAAGTATCTTCAATAACCCTTGTTTTGCTTCGTTTATGATGGCACAATTCTCTTCTTCTGTTTGGTTACTGTTAATGCACTTTGCCGAAACACCAAGTGCTTGTAATTTGTTTACTTGATCACGCATTAGGGCTATTAAAGGAGAAAATATTACTGTCAGCCCATCAAAAAGTAAAGCTGGAAATTGAAAACAAAGCGATTTGCCGAATCCAGTTTTTTCGATAAGAAGAACTCTTTCTCCGTTTAGCAATCTGGAAATTGTCAGCCATTGCCTATCGTAAAAATGCTCAATTTTGAACGTATTCTTCAGAATCATTTCTGCATGTTCTCTATCAATTGAGGTATTTTCGTGCATACTCCTACTCCTTTCCAGAAAACAATCATCTAATGACCCTATCTGGATATTAAAAAAAATGTCTGGATTAAATCATAAAGTACCAGTATAAAGGATAGGGGTTTTTCTGTCAATGGAGAAAAATTTAACAAATTTTATGAGAATTTAAAGACATTGGAGGGAAATGTCAGGAGACGATTTAGCAATCTTACCCCAGGATATGTTTCAGTAGGTTCTGCGCTAAAAGCTCATGTCTAAAAACGGCACGTCCTGTTCCAGTTTCTCTTTTCTCCCCGTCATATACCAATTTGCCCAATCATCGTACTCCGCTCCGCGATATGCCTGTAAAACCGCTGCATACAATACTAATTCCCGTTGTTTTAAGAAGATCGGTATCTTGGCAAGTTCTTCTGCCGAAAGCAAGTTCTGAGAGCTGTAGCCCTGCATGAAGTCCTGGTAAAACTCCCGGATAAATTCCTCTCTACTTCTATTCTTGGGGCAGCCTCCCGCGAAGTAAAACAGCACAATGGCAATATCTGCTGCAAAATAAGCATATTGCGAATCATCAAAATCGAACATGTAGATGTCTTCATTGTGGACAAAGAAGTTGCCTGGATGAACATCGAAATGCACCAAGCCATAATTATCCTTTCCTGGCTTCATCGCCAAAATCTGCTGGGTGTTTTGCTGCATTTTGTGCATAACAAGGATATGGTCTGTGGGGACTACCGCATCAAAACCGCTAACCAAATCATCTTCATACCACTGTATTCGCTGCGTGGCACATGGCTGATAGTCCTTGGTTAAGCGGTGCATCATCCCAATTTGTCGTCCGTAATTATAGCGGAACTGCTTGGTATCCAGAATTTTGGTAAGGCGTTGACCGGTAACTTTTTCGAAGCCGCATGCCACAAAGCCGGACTCAGCCGATCCAACGGATTCCACCAGATTGCCTTGTTTGGATTTTAACGGCAGGGAGCAATTTACTCCCTTCTCGTGCAGATATTCTATCCAGTGCATTTCGGCATCTATCATTTCCTTGGTGCGACGGCTGGTATGTGTTATTCTTAGGATGCTACCTTGCCCACCCTGGCTAAATTCATAGATGAAGTTTTCAAATCCATCCAATTCAGTTAGTTCTGCGCTGCTTACTCCAAAACAGGCTGCTGCTTCGTCACGCACGCCATCATTATAGAATTCTCTTATTCTGTTATCCATGGTTTCCTCATTTTGGCATTGCCATACTAAAGTATGCTACCCATGCATTTTTCTTCTACTATCTTGTCAACCAAATCCCTGTAGTTTCCCGCAAATCACTTTGTAAGGCTCTTATAACAGCCAATGTGATACAATTCGCAGAGTTCAGTGAGGCTATATATCAAGATGATTAAGAGTTACTCAAAGCTAAAATATGGATTTATTGAGAATATGCAGATATCCCAAACATTACAAACAGGTTAAGTAACTCGCTTCAAAATAATAGAACTTGTACATTCACCCATAGCTGTTGCTGTTATCTGTAATAAACGCTAATAATGGCGTTGTTGAGAGAATTCTACAAGTACTGATGTGACCATTAATTATCGTTTTACCAATCTTATCCCGATTGTATTCGAGCCTACATATGGTTTTTCGTTGGAATTAGATTTTAAGCCAAGAACATTGGCTGCATCAAACCAATCTCCACCACATACAATCCTTGGCAGATTCAATTCACCATCTTTGGGGTCAATACGACAAGATTCGCAAACGTCCCAACACCATTCTCCAGCATTACCGGTCAGATCGTATAGTCCTAATTCATTAGGAACTTTCATTCCGACAGCCCACAATCGATATCCATCGTTTTCTGTATACCAAGCTACAGATTGCAGATCATCAGAACCTGCATAGACATAACCCTTACCATTCTTTCCACCTCTTGCAGCATATTCCCATTCAGCCAGGGTAGGCAATCGGTATCCATTCGCCTTGAAATTACACAAAACCGGGGCATCTCTCCAATTGTCGGGCTTGACCAAGCCATTAATACTATAACAAGGTTTCAAGCCTTCTTTTATGCTTCTTTTGTTGCAATAATCTATTGCCTCATACCAGCTAATTTCTAATTTGGGTAGATTTACACCTGCATATTCAGTTTCGCTTTTACCCTGAACCGCAACCCATTCTTCTTGAGTCAATTCGTATCTTGCCATAAAAAAAGACTCAACGGCGGTAATTTTGCTTCCTACTGTATCAGGAAGCGACTCATGTTTGAACATTACATAAGAGCCACCTTCAACTTTTACAAATCCGGACTTAGGGTACGGTATAGCTTTAATTGTAAACTGCCATCCTTGCGGATCTATCTTACCTACTTCGACGAACCAATTGGCTTTCTTGCCCTTACCAGGAGTACAGAAAGTGCTTACACCGTCTCCCATCATCCATGAAGGATTAACGATACTTTTTTCGTCCTTAGTGGCTTCTATCTTCACCAAATACTTAGCATTTGGTGTACCAGACAAATCAAAAGTAATTTCTATAGCCTTACTTTCTGTATTATAGAACGATTTCAAATTTGAGGCTGTTTGGGCAGAAATGGTTGTAATGATCATCAACATCACTACTATACTAAACACTTTTAACATGTTATCCACCTTAGACATATATTTTATTTCAAAAAAAGCAATGTAATGTAGTAACAAGGGTTCAATGTCGCATTAGAATAATCTGCCTTTATTGGGTTCCGTAATTCCAATTCGTCTGTGACAACTTGTAATTTGACACCCATGCTTGAAATGACAGTAACTGAGTCTCCAATTTTGAGGTAAATTCCAAATCATTGTTTCACATTTTCTATGAAGACCTGTAAGCAGGTCTTAATTTCACACCATCAATGCTTTATGCTGGTTGCAACTATCACATACACTTGATTCCATAATAATTCAAATCTCGATTTGTCGTCAAGAACTTTCTTTCTTGAGAAAGTTGACTAAACACCACTATAAGGAAATTAGGACGATAGTTGACAAAATCAGTTAGTTAGAAATAAAGGGAATAACTAAAGAAATGGGAGTTCCACAGATGCGTAAGATAATTTTAGCCATAGCATTAGCATGTGTAATGCATAGTCTGTGTGCTTTGCAGGTGGTTTCCTCCACCGGAAAAATTACAGATATTAGCTATACTTCTCTGCAAAAAGAGGAAATGCAAAGTTTTTCCACGCAGCGCAAGAAAAACGGCAAAGATATTACCGATAAATGGCAGGGAATTCCGCTGTTATCCTGGCTAAGTAAACAGGGTTTTGAGGATTGGCACAGCCTAAAGAGCGTTAGCTATGATGGTTTTGAGGTAATACTGCATCGGGTGGAACTGGATGCGATGCCGGCTTTTCTTGCTCTTGTTCAGGATGGCAATATATTGGCAGAAAGTGAATTGCGGCTTATTTATCCTGACACGCGTGAAAGTTTGTGGCTTAGGGGTGTAAAGAGTCTGCATTTGCAAGGGTTCACTCCTATTCCCTTTCCCAAGCAGATATTTATCTGGGAGGATAGTTTTTCTGCAATGGCGAAGGAAAACCCCAAAATAAGCCTGCAAGACCTGATGCAACACAGTTTTCATCAGAATAAAGGGACTGTTGTATTAGTGGATGCAGAGTTGCACTGTCTTGCACTGGAATATCCCCAACACCTGCAAAAAGCCTGGATTAATATTGCTGCAGATGGCACACAAGGACTTGAAGGGCTAAGCTTAATGGGAAATATGCAGCCTAAAGAGCTTGTGTATATGCAATGCGGCCCCTATGCCTATATCAAAAAAGGCGAGTTAAACAGGCTGAATAAACTGGCAGATGTATTAGGGTGGGATTGGGAGAAGCTTGGTAAATATGAAGTTAGGAGTGAAACCCGCCAATTACCTCCTGATTCTTTGAAGCTGGATGATGGAATTGATACTTGGATAGAGCTGAAATAACCGCTAAACTTTCTGCTAATTGGGCAAAAAACTATGGTGAAGTATATCCGAAAACCAATTTTACCCAAAATAGGCTTGACATAAACCCCTGCCAATGCCGAGTTGGATAGAGAAGAAATACTCTATGGGAGAATTGATGAGAAACCGGTTTTTGTTGATGCTACTGCCAATCTTGATGCTGTTTGCCTCGGCATGCTCACAAAATGGCAGGCTGTATCGCAGTGCACAGAAGCATTATTCCCGTGCTAATTTTGATGCAGCAGTAAGAGATGCCAGCAGATCTTTGCGGTTAAAACCGGATAATGCCAAAGCTCAGGAGCTAATTGTGCAGGCATGGGAGCAAAGCATAAAATATCATGAAGAGAATGTAAATATTCTGATGCAGAGCAGTGATTCTAATAAATGGGAACTAATCCTGCAAGAATATACCACATTGCAGGAGCTTAGCCGCAATATTCAAAGCTTGCCACCTTTGGTGAATCCTGCTACAGGATATAGGATAATGCTTTCTGCCCCGGATGTTACGCAGAAGATAAATGAAAGCAAGAGCAACGCTGCCGAGGCTTACTATCAGGCAGGAATAAGGTTTAGCAAGATGTCCAACAGCATGGATATTCAAAAAAAGGCTGCTCTGGAATTTGCTGCTGCTCTAAAGCTGATTCCGGATTATAAAGATGCTTACCTGAAGTTCGAGCAAAGCCGGAATTTGGCAGTAAAACGCATTGCCGTAGT
>JAQVMI010000141.1 GCA_028703735.1 Candidatus Cloacimonadota bacterium
TAAGATTAATTTCTGCCTTTTTGCCAACAGGCGTGGGATTGTCAAGCGTAAAATCCGCTTTGCTAATTAGTTATAATTTCGTTAATCCGTAACTAACCTATTTACCAATTACATCCACTTGTCTCCTGCTTTAATTACGGAATCAATAAGGAAGATTTAGGCACAAAGTCCTTAATGATTCCGTTTTGATTCCTTAATTCAAGCAGGGAGCATCTTTTACCAAAGCATACCCCCAAAAAAAAGAATAGGCACACGGATTTCACGGATTAAACGGATCAACACGGATAATAAGGAAATTGGTACTGTTTTTGGGCAATTTGCATTCCGGATAGAGATGGAACCACGATTTTCTCTTCTCCTTTGTAGTACAGATGTTCATTGATTTGCAAGTTAATCCGTGCTGATCCGTTTAATCCGTAAAATCCGTGTGACTATTAACCTTAATAACGTTGGCTTATCTTTAGAATTATTAATGGGGGTATACCAGGATTTTATCCACATGATATCCGGGTAAGCTGAAATATTCTATTGCCAGTAAAGCTAAGCTAAATTTTATGGTTAACGGTTCTTAAAGAATTGTGATAGAGAACCCTTTACTCCAAAAACTGAACAGAAATTACCCCTGAAGGAGTTACAGATGGATTGTGGTGCCAAAATATATGTAAGCGGGCATAATGGATTAGTCGGTTCGGCAATAGTGCGCTGTTTGCTAAGGCACGGATATAATAATTTGATCCTTAAAACCCATAAGGAGTTAGATTTAATCTCTCAGGCACAAGTGCAGGATTTTTTTACAGAATTCCAGCCGGATTATGTTTTTCATGCTGCAGGATTAGTGGGGGGAATTTTAGCAAACAGTAGCTTCCCTGCTCAATATATCTATGATAACCTAATGATTGCCACAAATGTGATTCATTCTGCTTACCAAAACCACACCCGTAAACTGCTGTTTTTTGGCTCTTCCAGCATTTATCCACGGGCAAGTTTGCAACCAATTAAAGAGGAATATCTGCTTACAGGAGAATTGGAGCAAACTAACGAAGCCTATGCTCTTGCCAAAATTGCCGGGCTAAAAATGGGGCAATTTTACCGAAAGCAGTATGGCTGCGATTTTATAACCTGTCTGCCAACAAATCTCTATGGTCCAAACGATCATTATCATCCGGAAAATTCTCATGTATTGCCTGCCTTAATCCGCAAATTGCATTTGGCAAATTGTTGGCAGAAAGAGCAGCTTGATGCTGTGGCAAAGGATTTGGGCAGAGAATATAAGGTAGAATCGGAAGAAGGCCTAAAGCATATCTTAGCAGGCTTTGGGATTAGCAAGATTAAGGGAAAAGTGGTTTTAACCTTATGGGGTAGCGGGGCACCTTTCAGAGAATTTATGTTTGTGGACGATCTGGCAGAGGCAGTGCTGTTTTTGATGGATAACTATTCAGCCTCTCAGCCTGTAAATATTGGCACCGGTTTGGATGCAAGCATCAAGGATATGGCTTATTTGATAAAAGAAATTGTGGGGTTCACCGGCGAGATACAATGGGACATTAGTAAACCGGATGGAATTCCCAAAAAGCAATTGGATGTAAGCTTGCTTACCAGCCTGGGATTTTCTGCGCCAACTAAGCTGCGTGAAGGGATTATAGCTACTTACGAAGACTATTTAAGCAGATAATAGCTTTGGCTCTCTTTCAAAGCGAGTGTGTAACTTTTGTCATTCCGGACTTGATCCGGAATCCAGTTTTTACAAACCACATTGTGTAAATGCTGTAATATGTTGGTTAACAGCACGTTAACGCTTAATCAATTCTAAAATGGATTCCTGCCTTCGCAGGAATGACAAGCAAAAACCCCCTCTACCCACTTAGTTTGAAAGAGTACCATAATTTTTACAAGTAACCTCTGCGGTGCATTTTGTTTAAACGGTATAAACTACGGGAAACAAAGAAACTAAGGCTTTGGGGTTTGTTTGCCACAGGGCTTATGGGTGCAGAGAATATGTAATGGAACCTTGCCAAAATTGCTTGGGGCATAAATTGATCTGGGAGATGGTTGTTTTCGCACCTGGGAGCTTTCAGGTATTGCAGATACAAATCTGGATTATTATCTACCTCTATGATGTGTTTTACAAACGCTTTTTCTGATTTGAAGGCATGGTAATCTAAAAAAGCCTGAGGATTGAAATCCAGTTTTATCAGGGGATTTCCCCAGTAAATTGGAACTGTATTTGCCACGAATGGTTCCATAATTTTTTCGGTGGTATAGCCCGGAAAGGATCGGTTTTCAAAAGCCAGATTGAACTTGAAATCCCTGATAAACGCTTCCTTATCTGGAACCCTATAGCCTATGTTATTGCGGAATTTACCTCCCGATGCTATAGGTTTGTAATTAGATAGTAAGCTATGGAATCGATTGCGAACCTTCCCTCCCGGATTGGATACTATGAAGCTGCAAAACTTACGCTCAACCATGGCTACGTAATCCAAATCCGGCTTTACAAAACTCTCTGGTGGATAACAATACACATAGAAAGGTAAACGGTAATGTTTAGGATCGGGGTTATAATCCGATGTAAAAGCATAATCGCAACGGGTGAAATCCACCCCTCTGTTTTCGGCTGAATAAAGGATTCTTACACATTTGTAGTTTAGATGATCCTTGCCAAAAACAGAATAGATCAGAAAATCCGGTTTGTCACAGATTTCAATCTCATAATGCTGCTTCAGGATATTGTGAAAGTAATTGTTGGTTTTGTTAAACCCAGCCCAAAAATCCGTGTAATTCAGTTTTAGCTTTGTCTTCATGTGGCTATACAGTTCTATCTGGATTGGTTTATTTTGCTAAGGATATCGTCTGCCCAATGTTGCCAGGTGTATTTACCCCACACCTTTTCGTGCAGCCTAAGTGCCATTTGTTGCCTCTCTGCATCGTGGCTAAGGTAATATGCCACCTTGTCCTTAAGTTCTTCGGCACTATCAAAAGTAACAATATCGCTATCAGCAAACAAATCCCTTAGTTTCGCCCGGTTATCAATTATCTGAAATCCCTGGCAGGCTGCAATTTCGAAAACGCGGGGTTGGAAGGTTAAGCTAATCTGTGGTGCAGGTAAATTCATATTAATTTGGGATAGTTTGTAAAGCTTTGTTAAATCCTTGTAATCCAAACGAGATCCCTTGTAACATTTTTGCAGTTCGGGTAAATACATAAATCTGTATTGCCAATTGTCCCCTCCCCAAATCTTAAGATCGTAATTTGCCACGAAAGATAGAATATCAGCCCGGTAAGCTCCTTCTGCTTTTGATCCATAAGCCGAACCCGTAAAAGAAATCTGGCAACCAAGCCTGGCGATATCAGCTTCACTAATCTCTACATCTGGAACAGGATGAAACACTTCAGGATCATAACCTCCATAATGCCAAAAAATGTTAGCATGAGGCACTACTTTTCTAATGTTCAATTCCCAAACCGGATCTGCACAGAAGATGAGATCAAAATATTTAAGGCTATGAGGAAAATCGGCAACCCAACGCACAGAATCCCAGGGATCATCCCCTATGCAACACACCATCAGGCATTTGCATTGTTCTTTGATGGCTTGGATTGTGGTGGGGAATAGCAAACTTTCGTTGAACACAAAAAAAACATCAGGTTTGGCAACACGGCACTGGTTTAATAGCTCTGCATTGTATTTCTGCAGGCACATCCGGCGTTCCCAATTTTGCACTGGAGTATATTTACGCAAAGGAGTGGCACCAATCAGTTTATTCAGCTTGTAATGGTTGCTGTTGGTAACAACCTCCACACCCAATAGGGAAAAGCTCTTTGCAGATATATATTGAAGCTATCTAACCAGGGAATACGAGGGATGAATAGCTTCATAATACTTGCTCCTCTCTAAACAGGGACATTATCTGTAGATCACAATGCTGTCCCTGATAGTTACAATGATTGCGCAACACACCCTCTGTAACAAAGCCCTTTTGTTTATACAGCTTTATTGCCGCCAGATTAACCCCCAGCACATAGAGGCAGATTTTTTGCAGATTAAGAGCTTCAAAACCGTATTGTACTATTAGATCAAGAGCTTCCCTGCCATAGCCTTTTCCTTGATTCTGGGGTAAAATGGCTATCCCAAACCAGGCAATCCTATCCACCCAATTGATGTTTTGCAGAAAACAGATTCCTGCCAACAGACCACTGGTTATGCTCTCTATGCCAAAATAGGCTTTTGTGTTGCTTTTATCCATCAGGATAGATTCCAACCAGGCGGCTTCTAATTCTGGACTTACCGGAAACTGGTGCATGGCAGCAAGGGATTTTACGCTTGCATCGTTGTGTAAGGCAATTAGTTGTGGTAGATCATCACCCCTAAGGGTTCTTAGTATTACTTTGCTGCCATATAGCATGGGGACTCCTGTTCATTATGCATAGTATTGTATGCTTTGCTCTATAAACTTCTTTGCTAAAAGGGCTAAATTGTAAGCTGAGGTTTTATCTTTGCCAGAGGTTAATACCCAACCCATTCGCTTCGAGCTATCGGAGATGCATGGAACTGCATCTCCACACTTGCAATTTAGCTGCCAATATTCCAAGCCTTCAAGCAGGTTAAGCTTATCATAATCCAAGCTGATTTCTTTTATAACCTTATTCTCGGTTAACATCAGGTATAGTATCGTAGAACCTCTATTTTGGAGACGCTTTAGCAGGGGTTCTTCTCCCAGAGCAACTTGTATTGCTGCTTTATCCATACTGATTCCCGTGGAAGCATAGGTTAAATGGGAAGAGATGAAATCTCCACCCAAACGAGGTCCAATTTCTATTATTACAAAACCAGTAGCAGTAAGCTTCACTTCTGTATGTGCAGCAGAATTATCTATACCCAATGCTTTAATAGCCCGGGTTACAATAACAGATAAGCTTGTGAACAGCTCTGAGCTAATATTAGCCGGCTGTAAATGACCCAACTCCACTGTTCTTGGATAGGGGGTGATAAGCTTCTCTGTTACTTGAACAATAGTTGTATCACCATTAAAGCTAATGGTTTCCACGCTAAACTCCGGACCCTCTATGAAATCCTCTATCAGATAATCTCCAGTGGGGCAGAAGCTTAAGGTATCATCAATATATTTCAGATAGCTATCGTAGCAATCAATTCTATACACTCCCCGGCTCGAAAAAGATGAGGTTGGTTTAATGATAACAGGGAGCTTAAGCGAAAGAAATTCCTGTGAAGAGAGCACCTTTGCATCGGTAATAAGAGCACCTTTTGCACAGGGAATACCTGCTTTTATAAATGCCTGTTTCATAAGGTATTTATTCGTTGAACGCTCTATAATTTCCGGAGTATGAAATATAAAGCCAAGCTCAACAGCCAATCTTGCCATCAGCTTCAGTGGCTTTTCCATCTGTCCGGTTACTATGGCAGACACATTGTGATCTATGGCAATTTGCATAGTCTGCTGGTAATCGTTTGGAGCTACCTGATAAAAGTAATCGGCTACGCTTTTTCCTGGGGGATTTTGGGATGGATCAATCACTATGGAAATTAGCTCCAGTTCTTTGGCAGCTTCGATTAGCGACATTTGATTCTGTCCTCCACCAAAGATCAGCAGCTTTCTTTTCATTGTCAATCCTGGGGAAGCAGGAATCCCTTTTTTAGGTTTCCGGATCAAATCCGGAATAACAAGTAAGGCAGATTTAGCTTTCACAAAACACTTTTTTTATAG
>JAQVMI010000142.1 GCA_028703735.1 Candidatus Cloacimonadota bacterium
AAATTTATCCCCCGGATCAAGAGCTAATAAAGCCTTGTTTACCATCAGGTCAACTAATTCCGCTTGTGAAATACCCCAGCCAGAGAAATCTAACCATGCCAGATAGGTGCTTTCTATTGGGCTTAAGGATACTGTGGGTAGTTCGTTTATTACAAAATGGGTAAGCTGTTCTTTGGTTTCGTTTAAATATACTAGAAGTTCATTAAGCCACGCTTCAGATTCGTTGTAAGCAGCTATTAGAGCGCGTATTCCAAAACTGTTTCCCATAAATAGGTGTAGCTTATCGTTCAATCCACTTACCTTACTTCTAAGGGATGGATTGGAGATTATCAGATTAGCTGTAGCCAAACCGGCAATATTGAAGCTTTTAGCTGGAGACACACCTGTGATAAGCAAATCGCTATACTCTTTAAGCGATGCAAGAGAAATATGAGTAAACCCCGGGTAAACCAAATCAGCATGAATTTCATCTACAAAAACAACTACATTGTGCTTATTGCACAAGTAACCAATTTTATCCAACTCTTCGGAAGTCCATACTCTACCAACCGGATTGTGGGGATTACATAGGATGAACATCTTTGCCACGCTTAGTTTGGCTTCAAAATCTACCCAGTCAATTGTAAAAACCCCATTTGTGTTTATCAGCGGTGAAGTAAGCAGCTTTCTATCATGATTGACCACAGCATCAAAAAAAGGATGATACACCGGAGTCTGGATTAAAATGCCATCTCCAGGATTGGTAATACTAAGAACTGCTAATGATAAACCCGGTACTATTCCAGGCACCGGGACAATCCAATCTCTCTCTGGTTGCCAATGGAAACGCCTATTTTGCCAATTGATAATTGCCTCATAATAACTATCCAATCTCAGGTTATAACCATAAACTGGATGCTTTATTCGTTCACTAAGTGCTGTCTGTATTTCGTTGGACACTGCAAAATCCATATCTGCTACCCATAAGGATAGCAAATCATTTCTTCCGAACAGCATGGTTAGTGCATCATATTTAAAACATCCACTACCTTTACGGTTAATTATCTCATCAAATCTGCTGTTCTGCATCCTGAACCTCTGCTTTGCTTCGTAGGTGCTCCACAGCCTTTGCCATAAAATCATTCAATTCCACATTGGGAGATAGATCGGCTATGTTTAGAATTATTTCCAATATCTTTGGAAAGGAAGCCGGTGTTTTGAATTGCTGCTTCACTCCGGCAGAATTGGTGTAACCTATTTTAAGGCTGTATGTTATCTTTCTGTCTAACTGCATGGTTAATATGCTGTTATACGGTATTTCCAGCTTTCGTTTCAGTAAGTAGGAAAATTGGATTCTATCTTTATAAAAATAAACACAGTTCAGAGAGGTAGTCTGCCTAAGAATGGAATCCAGAGCTACAAAAGTAATCATCAAAGGAAGTATCTTGAAGAATTTGGGGGTATCTGCATTTACAAAGCGAACCAAAAAAAAGATCGAATAAGCAAAAATAACTGCGGAAAGTGATAGCATGAAGGCACGAACCAGAGGGGAATACCTATAACGAACCGGTAAACGGTTCTTTATGGATTTTATCTGGATTTCGCGCGGCATTGATACTCCTTCCACAGGCTGTTAACGCTATTTAGCACAACCTGCGGGACAGGAACTGCATCGAATAGGTTATGCCTATCCTGTTCACCATGAAAATCACTGCCACCTGTCATGTAAAGACCGTTTTTTTGTGCAAGCGCAATAAAATTGTCTATCTCCCACTGATAATGATCTGGATGCCAAACCTCAATGCCATCAATCCCCAGGGTAATAAATTCCTCCAAATATGATGCCTTAAACAGTTTTCCCGGATGCGCAATAACAGCTAAACCTCCAGCCTGGTGAATCACCGATAGGGCTTCTGCAACGCTTACCTCAGGTTTAGAAACAAAGGCTGGCTTAAAATTGCCGATATACTTATCGAAAGCTTCATTTTTGGATTGGCAGTATCCACGGGCAACCAATATCTGTGCAATATGCGGGCGAACAATTAGCTCTCTGCTTCCGGCAACTGCAATTACTTCCTCCAGAGAAATCTCCATACCCAGTTTTGCCAAAAGAGCTATCATTTTTATTGCTCGTTCTCTTCTGCCGATCAAGTACATTTCGGTCATTTCCATAAGGATTTTATTCGTGATATCGTAGCCATAAGCTAAAATATGAACATCATTTCCGTGATGTTGAGAGCTAATTTCCATTCCTGGAAGGATGCGAAGTGGCATTAAGTTATCTGGCAACTGCTTATAAGCATCAGCTGTATCATGATCGGTTATGGATATCAAGTCCAAGCCAATTTCCTGAGAGCGTTTTATTAACTTCGCAGGTGAAAGGGCACCGTCGGAAACATTGGTATGCAGATGTAAGTTAATGCGTTTAATGTCTGTTATATCTTTTACTATCATAATCCTGTTCATAATGTAACTCAGATTTCTTTTCTTATTTAGTAGTGACAAAAGCACTGTTACATTATTTGGTTGACTTAATCTTGCAATGCTAAAAATCGTCAATGGATTTCTTGAATTCATAAAAATCAAGTAGAGGTAAAACATGGAATACGACCCACTGAAAAACAAACTGGCAAGAATGATAACCTTATTTCCATCTCTAAGGTTATTGATGTACCGGATGATGGATACTATGCTGCTAAGACAAAGATATGTTTGCAGAGAAATAAGCAGATTTTACCGACCGCAGGAAAGCTTTAGTTTCTACGATGCAGGAGCTGGATTCTGCCAGTACTCCTGGTTTATATTGAACAACTGGAAGAATGCCAAGGTGTTTGCCACAGATCTAAAAACAGATTATCTTGCAGATTTTGCCAGTTTTGTTAATGGCTTTTACCCTAATCGGTTTAGTTACAAAAGCGCAGATTTATCTCTGTTTGCCCCAGAACGCAGATATGACCTGTGTATTGCCATAGACATCATGGAGCACATAGAGGATGACGTTTCTACCCTAAACAATTTCCATGCAGCTCTAAATCCCGAAGGATTGCTTATTATCTCTACACCTTCTGATACAGATGAAGCAGCCAAATTCACTGCAGAACACGTTCGCCCTGGATATGCAAAAGCAGATTTGGAAGAAAAGCTACATAAGGCAGGTTTCGAAATAGTAAAGAGCATCTATACTTACGGCAAGTTTGGCAGCTTAGCCTGGAAGCTAATGATTAAATACCCGCTTCAACTTAACAAGCACAAGCTGATGCTTATACTTCTCCCATATTATCTGGTTCTATATCCTATTGCAGAGTTATTTATGCAGATAGATGTACGCATGAATAACAAAAGTGGAACAGGTATATTGGTAGTTGCTCAAAAACCTCGTAATTCTAAATAAAAAAAACGGGCTAACCGTTCTATAGGTCAGCCCGTAATATTCAACAATATTTTAGAATTGTATTTGCTCTGGTGTTTCAGTGGTAAGCATCAGAGCTTTTTCACCTGCGAAATCTTCCCACAGTTCATAGAGGTTTATGTATTCCTCACTTATAGATTCAAGTGCACGAACCGGCAACAAGCTTCTTAGAGGGCTGGAACTCATATCCATCCGAATTCCATTGTCCAAAGTTGTGGCATCTACCAATTGCAGTTTCCCTTTAATCTTTGATACTTCCTGCATATTTCTAACCGCTACATCCAGTCCACCCAGATCGTCGATTAAGCCGATATCGAGAGCTTGTTCACCAGTCCATATTCTGCCTTGAGCGTATTTGTGAACTTGATCAAGAGTCATGGTTTTTCTTCCATCATCCACTTTCTTAACAAAATCCTCATAAGTCCACTCTATGGTTTGGGTTAGCAGTTCTTTTTCTTCTTCTGTCCATGGACGTGATAAAGAACCCATATCGGCACGTTCACCTTTTTTTACGGTGGAGTAATTCACCTTAATTTTCTTGAACATTTCAGTAGCATTGAACATAAGACCAACAACACCTATTGAACCGGTTATTGTGGATGGATTTGCCACAATTCTATCAGCTTTGCAAGCTATATAATAACCACCACTTCCCGCAACACCTGCCATGGATACAACTATGGGTTTCTTGTTTTCTGTTTGGGCAAGTTCCAATTCACGCAAGATGATATCGCTTGCTTGTGCACTTCCACCACCGCTATCCACTCTTAAGATAATCCCCTTATAGTTCTTGTTCTTGCGGGCATTTCTGATCAGCTTTACTGTGGTTTCGTGGGCTATTTTTTGACCGGGGGTACCCTTTCCCATCACGATATTTCCGCTGGCATAAATAACAGCGATCTGATGTTCTTTGGGTTTAGACCAATCATAGGATCTATAATCAGCCAGGCTGGAAACTTTTTTTGAAAACTTATAATCTTCTTTTAACTGGTTATCAAGCTGGTCTTCGTAAATCAAGGCATCTACTAAACCATTCTTTAAGGCATCCTGAGCTAAGAAATAGGGACCACCATCAATCAGCTTTTCCACAGGTTGGGAAAGCTTCTGTCCTCTACCCCTGGATATTCTATCTACCATCTGGCTGTAAAGGCTTTGCAGAATTGAATCATAAACTTCGCGTTCTGCAGCAGTCATTTCAGATTCTGAGAACATGTTCCCGGCAGTTTTGTATTTGTGGCTACGGAAGTTCAACGCTTCAATACCCAAGCTTCCCAACATGTCCTTTATATATGGGCTGCTAATTGCCAAACCATGTAAATCTACACTGCCTTGGGGATTCAGGTAAATATTATCTGCTACAGAGGCTGCGAATCCGTATCCGGCATTACTGATATTATTAAAGTAAAAGCTAACCTTTTTACCGCTGTTTTTGAAATCTGCAAAAGCTTCAATCAATTCCTGCTGTAAAGCATAAGAAGTGGCGAAAGAAGGATTCCTTAGCAAAATGCCTTGAACTTGAGGATCGCTTTTAGCTTTATTAATCTCTGCTATCACTTTTTCCACAGATTTATCCTTGGAATCGTATATCTTAAAAGGACCAAAGGTATATTTAGGAGCTTTGAAGCTAAGGATATTTCCGCTAAGATTCATGGGATACCAGCTTTTAGGAGTTAAACCAAGAAATGGTTTGTAGCTTAGCTCGGTCAAATTAGCCCAGGCAATACCATAATTATCATTTTCTTTCATCCGTAACAGACCGCCAACTTCAGTATCGCTTGAAGCAAGACTAAAGCTTAACATGCTGCTTTCGGTTTCTGTATTGAACATTGCCCCAACTTTCAAGCCATCAAACAACTGAGTCTGAACTCCATAGGTGGGTTTTTGAAACTCATATTTGTCTATTTCTTTACAGTAGTTCATGTCCAGGGTAAATTCTATTCGATAGTCAGCCAAACGATCGGTTACACTTAAAGGACGTATAGCTAAGCCAGCACGATAGGCGGGAGATTCTTTGTAAGGATTATCCCAAGTAAAGGCAAAGGAGCTTGCATCAAGAGGGCGATATGTTACACCACTACGGAATGCACCTTCTTTAAAGGTATCACCCATCCAGCGATAGCTGGTTCCAGCGTAAACATTTGGCAGGATATAGGCAGGAAATACTTCTTCACCTGTGGCAAGAGTATGATAATCTGCTCCATTATCTCTTTCGTAAGAATAGCTTAAGGCATCAGAATTCAGTAGCAACCAATAATGCTTCTGCCATTGTTCTTCTATATTAAGATAAGCCATCCCCAATCCGGTATAATCACCTGTTCCCAA
>JAQVMI010000143.1 GCA_028703735.1 Candidatus Cloacimonadota bacterium
AACAGGAGTTAAGATGAACAGATATATACTATTTGGTGGTGTGATAATCACTTTTGATAGCACCCAGCCCTTGCTGGAAGGCATGGCAATTCTGGTGGAAGATGGCTTTATAAAGCAGATATCCCCTCTAACAGAATTTGCAGAGCTGGAGTGTGAACGCATTGATGTGGAAGGGAAATTGATTATGCCAGGCTTGATCAATGCCCATCACCATTTCTATTCCACCTTGGTTACCGGCTTAGGTAAGGCTGCTCCTTCCAAGGATTTTAACGAAGTGCTTACCAATCTATGGTGGCGTTTGGATAAAAAGCTGCTGGATGAAGAGAATTATTACAGTGCTCTGGTATCCTTGCTAACTGCCATTCGCAAGGGTACAACCACCATAATAGATCATCATGCCTCGCCCTATGCCGTTCGCGGCTCTCTAACCCATATTGGTAAAGCCGTGAAGGAAAGCGGATTACGCGCCAATCTCTGCTACGAAGTTTCGGATAGAGATGGAGAAGCCATTTGTTGGGAAGGGATTGAAGAAAACGCACAGTGGATAAAAACCTGTAATGCTAACGCAGATCAGTACTTAAAAGGCTTGTTTGGCATGCATGCAGCTTTTACCCTTAGCGATGCCAGCTTGGCAAAAATAGCTGAAACGGTGGATAAACTAAATTGCGGCACTCACATTCATGCAGCCGAAGCTGAATCTGATGAACGCTTCAATATAGACCATTTTGGCAAACGAGTAGTAGATAGATTAAACGATTTTAACCTGATAAACAGCAATAGTATATTGGCGCATGGGGTGCATCTGAACCCCAAGGAAATGATGCTTGTGGCAGAAAAAGGCGCAGCAATAGTCACAAATCCGCAATCTAATTTGAATAATGCAGTTGGCATTGCCGATGTGTGTAAAATGACAGAAATGGGCATAACCGTGGGACTCGGAACCGATGCTATGACAGTGAACATGCTGGAAGAAGTTCGGGTTGGCATCTGGGCTCAGCATTTGCGGCAGAACGATCCCTCCAAAGGCTTTATGGAACTGGCAAATGCTTTGGTGAAAAATAATCCGCTGATTGCACAAAAATACTGGGGAAAGGGTCATGGAATAATTGCTGAAGGCAGTTCAGCCGATATTATTGTGGTGGATTATGATCCGCATACCCCCCTGGATGCAAATACTTGGATAGGACATCTGGTGTATGGAATTTCTCAAGCCAAAGTGGATGCAACTATTTGTGCCGGTAAAGTGCTGATGTGGAACGGAGAACTGCTGCTGGATATAGATGAAGCTGGCATAAAAGCAAAATCCCGCGAATTGGCAGATGGCTTGTGGAAAAGGTTTTAGTGAGTTAAGTGTTTGGCTGGAAGGTGAAAAGGTTGCACCGTAGCGGAGGATTCCGATCCTCCGTAACAAAGTGGAAAGGTGAAAAGGTGAAAAAGTGGAAAGGTGAAACTCGGCTGATAGATAGAGGTATTTTATACCGGAGTTTAGTTATTGGCAGCCCTCAGCTTTTCTCTGCTTTTCTCAGCTTTTCTCTGTGTTTAAAAAAAGAAATCGCCAGATTCAGCTCTGTTTTTATTACACACCTACACAATTCTAAGCTACGGTTTAAGAGATACTTATCAGCTTTTCACCGTTATTCTCTTTTACTCTTTTACTCTTTGTGGATTAAGCATATACCTGCGTATTTGCTTATGTGGCGCAGGTTACAAACCTGCCGGTACAACAGCTTACAAAGCTATGTTACCAAAATTCTCTGCTTTTCTCTGTGTTTAAAAAAAGAAATCTCCAGATTCAGCTCTGTTTTTATTGCACACCTACACCATTCTAAACATTTGTTTGGTAGATACTTATCAGCTTTTTACCATTATTCCATTTTACTCTTTTACTCTTTGTGGTTTAAGCTTATACCTGCTTATTTGTTTAGGTGGCGCAGGTTACAAACCTGCCGGTACAACAGCTTACAAAGCTATGTTACGAAATCCCCTGTTTTCATCCCTGTATAGCGTATAAATTAAGGAGACCTACATGTATAAAGAAATTTACGCCAAAGCAAAAAATTACGAGGACATCAGCACTCGTTTTCTGATGGATATGATTCGCATTCCTGCCTTTAGTACAAAAGAAAAAGAGGTTGTGGAATGCATTTTGAAGGAGATGCAGGCTATCGGAATGGATGAAGCCTATATTGATCCCCTTGGCAATGTGATTGGCAGAATCGGGAAAGGCGAAAGAGTTATAGCCTTTGATGCACATATTGATACAGTTTATCCGGGAGATCTTAGCCTTTGGGATTTTGATCCCTTCGATGCACATGTGAAAGATGGCAAGGTTTGGGGTCGCGGAAGTGTGGATCAGGAAGGTGGTATGGCTTCCATGTTAACCGCAGCCAGGATTATTAAAGACTTGGGTATTGGGGATAAATTCAGCATCTATTTTACAGGAACCGTGATGGAAGAAGATTGTGATGGATTGTGCTGGCAATACATACTTAAAGAAGGCGAAATAAAGCCCGAAATGGTTGTGATAACAGAACCTACAAACCTCAATATCTATAGGGGACATCGTGGACGCATGGAAATGCAAGTGCATGTGAAAGGGCTATCTTGCCATGGTTCTGCCCCCGAAAGAGGTGATAATGCCATCTATAAAATCAGCCGCATTGCCCTGGAAATAGAGAAATTGCACGAACGCTTGCATACGGATGAGTTTTTGGGTAAAGGTAGCGTTTGCGTTACTGAAGTTTATTTCACCGGCCCCAGCCAATGCGCCGTTCCGGATAGTGCACGCATTCATTTGGATAGAAGGCTTACCTGGGGTGAAACTAAAGATAGTGCTGTGGCAGAAGTGATGGAAGCTTGCAAACTGGCAGGACAGCCAGATGCAGAAATTGAAGTGCTTACCTATAACGAAGCAGCTTTTACGGGATTGGTTTATCCCACCGAAAAATACTTCCCCACATGGGTTACACCCCTAAATTCTCCCTATGTTCAGGGTGCAGCCAAAGCCTATGAAGCAACCCTGGGACTTGCTCCAAAGATAGATAAATGGACTTTTTCCACAAACGGTGTGGCTATAGCAGGAATGTTTGGCATACCCTGTATTGGCATGGGTCCCGGAAACGAAATTTATGCACATGCACCCAATGAAGCCTGCCCTGTGGAACATTTAACCAAAGCAGCAGCTTTTTATGCAGCACTGATTTATGAATTAGGTATTTAGGGGTGCAGGAGTTTTGGAGTGATGGAGTCTTGGAGTGCTGGAGTTCTGGAGTGCTGGAGTTCTGGAGTTTTGGAGTTCTGGAGTTCTGGAGTTTTGGAGGACGGACGTTTTGAAGAACTCTAAGTTATCATTCCTATGCCCCCTTTTGTTTTTCCTATGCCCCCTTTTGTCTTTCCTGCGAAAGCAGGAAACCAGCCCCCAAAAAAATGAGAACAATAAATGCGTAGTTATCTAACCTCCTATCGTTGCACCCAATGTGGCAAGGAATTTGAAACCGATAAATTGCATTATCTGTGTGATGATTGCAGCAGGGATTATGTGCCCGGAATGCCGTTATTAGGTGTTTTGGAGGCAATGTTTGATTATGCAACCATAGCAAAAGCCTGGAAAGAAAAGCCCGATCCATTGTTGTTCAGTGCTGTTGCTCCAGAATTTTATCCACCCTTACCTGTGGGAGCTACACCTTTTTTTAAAGTGGAAAGGCTAAGTGAATGCCTGTTTGGAGACTGGATTCCTGCCTGCGCAGGAATGACAAATGGTGAAAAAGGAATGACTAATGAGAGTTCTCCCTCACCCCAACACTCCAACACCCCAGAACTCCAGCACTCCAGCACTCCCACACTCCAACACTCCAGAACTCCCGCACCCCAGCACCCCCTCACCCCCAACCTGTGGATCAAAAATGAAGCTCTCAATCCCAGCGGAAGCTATAAGGATCGCGCTTCTCAGCTTGTGGTAGCCGATGCTGTACAAAAAGGAATTCACGAAATTGTAGCCGCAAGCACAGGCAATGCAGCTTCTTCTTTGGCTTGCATAGCAGCTTCTGTGGGTAAAAAAGCTGTGATCTTTGCTCCGGAAAGTGCTCCTCCAGCCAAGCTGATTCAAATACAAGTGCATGGGGCAGAGTTGCATAAGGTTAATGGCACTTACGATGATGCATTCAAGGCAGCCTTAAATTATTCTGCCATGCACGAATGCTTATGCCGTAACACAGGTTATCATCCCTTAACTGTGGATGGCAAAAAGAGTGCAGGACTGGAACTCTTTATCCAAAATGATTTTACGGTTCCGGATTGGATAGTTATTCCGGTGGGTGATGGTGTAATTATCACCGGTATTTACAAAGCTTTTGTGGATTTGCAAAGGGCAGGAATTATAAGCGAATTGCCCAAGCTACTTTGTGTTCAGGCAGAAAGCAGCGATGCCATTACAAGCTATTGGGAATCGGGCAAATACTGCGATGCAGCAAATCCTGCTACAATTGCAGATTCCATCAGTGTAAAAACTCCGGCTTTGGCTCATTGGGCTGTGGAAGCAATTCACAAAACCAAGGGCAAGGCTATACGGGTATCGGATACCGAAATTCAACAGGCACAGCTAAATCTGGCAAGATTAGCCGGAGTTTTTGCCGAGCCTTCTTCTGCTGCAACCTTAGCTGGAGTGGAAAAAGCCTGGCAAAATGGCTGGATTACAAAAACTGCTAAATCAAGTCCGGAATCCCGAATTGTTCTTTTGATAACGGGTCACGGACTAAAAGATCCGGCTGCGGTGAAGCTATGATCCCCGGAATATTCGATTTTCACGTACATATTGGCGAAACTATTGCCGGACACGAGCTGGCAGATGGTTGGAACAGCTTTTCCAGATTGAATGAACATAATGGCTTGGAAGGTATTGGTGTGTTTGTTACGGAAGACGAGGAAGAATTAGCCACGAAACTGGATAGAATGCGCACTGAAGCCAAAGCATTCAAAGGAAAGGTTTTCTGGCATTTAACTCCTAAATCACTGGATCCGCACAAGCTGGAAAAGGTATTAGCCGCAGATACGGATGTAAAGCTGTACACCACTTATCGTGATGCGGGATTATTTACTTCTTACGAAAGCATTCAGCGTTTCATGCGGGACATGCATTCCCACAAAACCAGGCTGCTGGTGCATTGTGAAGATGATGAGCTTATTGCGAAGTATAGTGATCGCAATCCCTTCCTCAAAACTTACGATCACACCTTGAGGAGACCTGAAAAAGCCGAAATTGCTGCGGTGGAAAAGCTTTTGGACCTTGCTATTCAGAACCAATACCCGCTTCATATTGTGCATGTTTCCTGCCCCAAAGCGGCTTTGCTGATTCAAGAAGCAAAAAAAGAAGCAGATTACATTACCTGCGAAACTGCACCTCATTACCTTTTGCTAAACGAGGAAACCCTGAACGATCCGCAAGGGCACCGTTGGCTTTGTTCACCTCCCTTGCGTAGTGAAAACAGCAGGGGGCAGATGGTGGAGCTGTTGCAGGATGGCATTTTCGATATTATTGCCAGTGATCATTGTGCTTTTACTTGCGATACAAAGGATGCAGGAATTCTGCATCCTGCCAAAACACCCATGGGTATCGCAGGAAGTGGTGCCTTATTTACGCTTTTAGCAGAGCATTTGGTGGATAAGGGAAAGCTTAGTT
>JAQVMI010000144.1:0-951 GCA_028703735.1 Candidatus Cloacimonadota bacterium
AAAGTGCAATCTCCACTGCCACCCCAGGCTGTGGTAAATCTGCTTGCCTCCGATCCTCATGTTCAATATGCTGAAGTAATTTATCCGGATGAGGTATTAGCTGTTCCCAACGATGCAAATTACGCCGTTTCCACTTATTTTAGCTCTCTGCAAGCAGAATCAGCCTGGGATATCCATAAAGGAGAAGATGGTGCAGGAGTTATAGTTGCCGTGGTAGATACCGGTACCAGATGGAATCACCTGGATTTGGCACAAAATATTTGGAATAATTTAGGTGAAGATGCCAACAGTAATGGTTATACTTTGTACTATAATGGAAGCGCATGGGTTATGGATAGCGGAGATATTAACGGCATAGACGATGATGGCAATGGAAAAATTGATGATCTGATTGGCTGGGATTTTATGTTAAATGCCGCGGGGGATCAGGCAAACAACCCCTTTGATCAAGCGGGACATGGCACGGCTGTATCTGGCATTGCCGCAGCAAGAACAAATAACACCATAGGAGCAAGCAGCATGGCTTGGAATTTAACCCTTATGCCAATTTCCTGTGATTATGGAACCGGGTATATCTTCCGTGGCTATGATGCGATTATCTATGCTGCAGAAAATGGTGCTGATGTAATAAACTGCAGTTGGGGAGGAAGCACTTTTTCGCAGGCAAACCAGGATGCAATCAGTTACGCTTACAGTTTGGGCAGTATTATAGTGGCAGCCGCTGGAAACGTCAGTAATGGAATCCCGCTGTATCCTGCTGGTTACCAAAATGTACTTGCAGTAGCATCCTTGACTAATGCTGGTGTAAAATCCGGCTCAAATTATGGAGCTTTTGTGGATGTTGGTGCTCCCACTTCTGCGATAGGAACAACCACCAGTGGAGGTGGCTATGATATGTCTGACCCCGTAGTCGCTATACTCCACGCCGAAAACGACGCCTCCGGCGGAGAT
>JAQVMI010000144.1:961-5630 GCA_028703735.1 Candidatus Cloacimonadota bacterium
GGTAAAATCATACTATCCCTTGTTAACTCAGGATGAAATTGTAACCAGGATTAAGGGTAGCTGTGACGATGTGGATTCCCTGAATCCCGGTAAGGAAAACCTGCTTGGGGAAGGAAAACTAAACGCCTATAGAGCATTAACAGACATTGCCCCCCTGCCTGATAACGAGATTCGCCTGGGTTTAATTGAAACCAGGGATGTAACAGATGCCAATAGCAACCTTGCTGTGGAACCAGGCGAAACCTTCTCTGTAAATCTGTTCCTCCGCAGCTATGGCTTCGGTTCTGCAAGCGGTGTTTTCACCCTATCCACTACAAGCCCTGTTGTAACAATTCTTGATAATTCCGAAACCGGCATCATCCCGGAAGACGGTTATTTTACTCTGGAGAATGCTTTCAGCATCTATGTATTGCCAACTGCCACCTCGCGTTATGTTACTTTTACCCTTACCACAACAGCCGATCTTCCTGTAGTAGCAGGAAACACACTAACCTTTAGTATTCTTATTCAAGCAGGTGGAGTCTTTATCTGGGAAGGGGTAGCCAGTGGACGTGATATGAGCGGAGCTTTTATCAACACAACGCTTCAGACTTTGGGTTACACTTGCACCTATGGAACCACTTACCCCAGCTCTTTTTACAACTTCGATGCAGTTTTCTTAAGCTTTGGGAATCCCGGCAGCAATATCATACGCTTTTCCACTTCCAAAATGTTCAATGCACTTAGAGACTATCTGCAAAGCGGAGGTAAGGTCTATATAGAAGGTGGTGATGTAGTAGGTTTCGATATGGCTACATACTTGCCAGATATCGAAGGAGAACAGGATGCCCATGAAATCCTTTGGCCCCTGCTGGGAATATCTACTGCAGAGGATGGCAGCACTAACGCTATCAACCTGCTTTCCGGAATGCCCTCAACGCCTACAGAGGGGATTAGTTTCACTGCCTCTGCTCAAACTCAGGTGCTTTCAATTGATAAGTTTACACCCCTTCCTCTTTCTGCAAAAAGCGCATTCGAAGAAAGTGATTATGGCTGTGTGGCAATTGCCTCTGCTGGAAACTATGGACAGCGCAGCTTTGTGTTTGGCTATGCCCTGCGAGAGTTGACAGATGGTATTTTACCCCATACGCGGGCAAATTTGGTAGAAAAGATTATGGATTTCTTCGAGTCAACAGCTTTCTTTGGAGATTTGGCTATTCCAGAGCAGAGTATTGTTAGTGGAGTAGATTCTGTAACTGTAAGCTGGAACGCTATTACCAATGCAGATTATTATCATGTGTATGCTTCGGATGTCCCAAATGATTGGAGTGGCATTACACCTATTGTTGTGAACGCTTTGGAATATAGTTCCACAGCAGTGGCTAAGAAATTCTTCCGCGTAGTTGCAGTTAAAGATTAAGCCTTTATCCTGGATATGCAAAAAGGGCTGCAATATGGCAGCCCTTTATTTTCGTTCTGTTGGATTAATCTATTGATATTTCTTTTTTAGGGGAAGCTTCCTTCTTGGGTATGGTAAGCTTTAGCACTCCAGCTTCCATCTTTGCAGAGATTTTGTTTATATCAGCATTTTCAGGAAGCATCAGATTGCGTCTGTAGCTTCCGCTATAACGCTCGCAGCGATACATAACACCCTGTTTTTCCTCATTTTTTACCGAGCAGGTTGCTTCTACTAATAGCTGGTTATCGTGCACACTAATCTTGATATCTTCTTTGTTAAAACCAGGCAGATTAGCCAGAATCTGGAATTCCTTCTCGTGCTCCACTATATCCATAGCCATTGCCCGGAAGTTTTCATCCGAATTTTCGTCTTCATACACACGGTTGAAGAAATCGTCGAATAAGCTTAACATGTTGCTCATGGGTCTTAGCTCATTAGTTCTGCGATAAGGTACGAGTTTCATTTTGAACCTCCTGTTCTTTTTTAGTATTTTTTTAGGGCAGGCAGCATTTTGGGACACCTGCAAGTAAAAAATCAAACTCTACCCATACTATAATCCAAGCTTTCCAAAAAGCAAACAAAAAATTAGCAGTCATGTGCAATGACTGCTAATTTATCATAAGTGAGGTGTGTTGCTACTTGGCTAACAGCATCTTACGTGTTTGCTTAAAAGCACCACTTTCTATCTGATAAAGGTAGATTCCACTGCTTACTGTTTTGCCTGTTGCATCTTTGCCATCCCACACCAAGCTCATAGTATTGGCAGATGGTAGTGCGCTATACAAGTTGCGAACCAATTGTCCTTTTGTGTTGTATATGTTTAAGGATAGTGGCATGGCAGCATCTTTTACGCTAAGGCTAATAGTAGTAGAGGGGTTAAAGGGATTGGGGTAATTAGGCTCCAGTTTGTTTGTCAGTATTGGATTAAGGTTTTCATCGTTTGCACTTCCGGCAGTAGTGGTAAACTTGCGCGAAAGTGAAAAATTGCTTATTCCGGCAACATTAACGCCAGCCACCCTCCAATAGAAAGTGGTGTTTGCCAGTAAGTTAGTGGCGTTATAAGACAAGCCTGTAACATTAGAAATATCCAGGAGCATATTGGCGAAATATGGATCGAAAGCAATCTGAAGACGATATTCTGTTGCCAGAAACGAGCTATTCCAATTAAACATGGGATTTACACTAACACCTGTGGCGTTATTAACAGGGCTTAGCAAATCCGGTATTCCGGGTAGCTCAGTTGTGTTTCCGGTGGTGAAACTAAGATCATCACAAAAAGGGCTGATTCCTATATCTGCAATACTGGCTACTCTCCAATAGTAAGTAGTGAATGGGGATAAGCCTGTTGCCATGAAATAACTTAAAGGATGCCCGATAACGTTTGCCACATAGCTTTCAAATTCTGGATCTGCCGAAAGCTGAAATTGATAGCCTGAAGCTCCGGCAACATTCTGCCAGGATATCTGTGGATTTGTAGGCACATTCACTGCATTACTGGCAGGATAAGTAGCAACAGGGGTTGCCAGGGTACTAACGATGCTGAAGGGGAAAGTGCTGCTATCCCAATTTGAGTTGCTTTGCAGGGTTATCCGTATCTGGCATTGATTAGAATCCATAAGGGGAATATTAGTCCATAGATAGTTTCCATTATTGGGGGCATTGGAGTTTAGCAAAATCCAGTTTTGTCCCATATTGGTGCTATACTCCAAGGTTACAT
The DNA here is from genome assembly GCA_028703735.1 of Candidatus Cloacimonadota bacterium. GTDB lineage: Bacteria > Cloacimonadota > Cloacimonadia > Cloacimonadales > Cloacimonadaceae > Cloacimonas. The sequence goes on from JAQVMI010000144.1 coordinate 4,117, forward strand.
TTCCAGTAGTGCTTTTAGCCTTCCAGGTTATATTTTTATTCGATCCCGCAAACCAGGTTTCTCCACCTATGGGAGAGGTTAACTGCACATCCGAAATCTTTATGCTGAAGCTAATTGTTTCTCCCGCCATACCAATATTGTAAACATTAAGCCCTCCAGGAGATCCATTAGAGGTGAATCCACTAGGAACGGTGCTCTCATTTATGCTGGTACGTCCGGTTTGAGCACTAAAAACAGCACTTCCTAAAGAACCTGGGGTTGTAGTGTTATTGGCACCAGGACGGTATATATACAGTTCATCTGGTGGACCCGAAGCGTTTCCCTGGTAGCGTGTATCCTGCCTATAGATTAGCAATCCTGTTCCAGGTAAATTATCATCATAATCCACTGCTGGCTTGCGGTATTCCAAAAGATAATACTCGTTTGCCCTCCAAGAAGCTACCCGATAAATATTGTTAGAAGAGGAAGAAGCCACAGGATGCAAAGTATAGGTTCCACTTTCGGTAATCATAGTTGGATTGGGTAACCACTGACCATAGCGATATTTCATCCAGGCACTCATGTGTTGAGGTGGATTCAGATTATTAGCCATGAGGTCCCAAGCACCAATTGGGGTAATGGTGTTATCATCGTAACGATACAAATCGGGAGCTCCCAAAGAGTGGAACATCTCATGTGCCAAAACGCTTGCACCTTCAGAATAAAGAGAGTACTCCAGTTGAAAGTTAAAATCCCATACCCTGGCTCCATGGATTGTGGCTGTAACACCATAAAGCACCCAACGATGAGGCCAGAGCAATTCTGCCCAACCATCAGGAGCTCCTTGAATAATAAAACAGGTATTATCTACATAACCATCAGAGTCACCATCTATGCTCAAGTTTGCCGGAATCTGAGGACCAACCTCTGCAACAGCACGGGCAAGCATTTGCATTTCTCGTTGAGTTCTTTCGTTATCATCATCTTCATCGTAACCAATAGGGTTGGAACTGCTGTAAACCCTATAGTAATTTCGGGGGTTTATATCTGTGTAAGACAAAATTATCGAGCCGTTTGGAGAAGGATAAAAAGAAGTGTCCACATTCAACTGATTATATGATGCTGCGTTAAAATAGTTTTTCATGGAATTAGCATAATCAGCGGTAGCATTAAACATAGCATCATAAAGACCAATATTACCAGAAAATTCTGGATCATTGGCAAACTTGATGAAAATTACGATATTATTGAACTGCCCAGAGTGAGGTGAGCGTCCATTGCTATAGTCTCTCATCGTATTTTCGTAGCGTGCGTATTTTGCTTCGATACGCTGTTTGCTTAGGTTTACTCCAGATTTCAGGTTGTTTAGGGCAGGATTATCACGTCCCACGATGTATTTTGTAGGAGCAACGCTATCACCATCTTGTTTAGCATACACATACCAGCCTTCATCATTTTTTACGATGCTGAAATCTGCTTCATCATGTAGCCAGTTATGGAATTCGTCCCCTGATGCATAAACCTGAATGGGGCTA
>JAQVMI010000145.1 GCA_028703735.1 Candidatus Cloacimonadota bacterium
CAAAGTATTGATATCCATCGGGAGAAAACTGGCTCATAGCTCCATAAGCTCCACCTTTTACCCGCAATTCCTGATGCAGGAAATTGTTGCTGATAACGCTATTTAGCACTCTAAGCTTGCCAGAGTAAGAGTAGCCTTTGCGGAAGAAATTGCCGCCTTTTGCGCAAAATTGAACCTTAACCGGAGCAGAGATGGCTTCGTTGAAATTACGAAGGTGATAGTGATTTTCCACCGGTTCATAAGCTTCGTGTGATACCATGCCTAACATTTGTGGAATATCAGCAAGGCATACCGATATTTCTTCTGCTCCACCTGTAAGGCTAAGGATCAGGTTATTAGTGGTGAAGAATGTGTTTTTCACCCAATCCAGTTCTTCTATTATTTCGTATATATCCGCATCCAGCCTTTCCACTAAGTCCGAAAGGAAGTGGTGATAGCCTAAACCAGAAACAAGGTCTTTTAGATGATAGATTTGCGAAAGCGGGCTTAGCATGCGAACAATTGCCACCCCCATACCGTTCTGAGTGATGGATGCTTCCATCTTTGCTTTTAGTTCCCGAATCAAAGTTTTTATCCGTTCGGGATCATCAAATTTGGGATTCAGGGCATAATCTGTGGCAAGCTCTATCAATTTGGCGGTTTTGGCTTTTACAGCTTTGCCGCTAAGGACAAATTTGGGGATTAAATCGTCCGGAGTTTGGTAGCTATTAAATAATTCCAGGCTTAGCGATACCCCGCCTGTATGTGTGCCAATTTCGTTCGATCTTTCGGCGAAACCATAATTTTGGCTATTCATAAAGTGAGTAAGATAGGCATACATTTTTATCCAGGGCATGTCTTCTTCCTCGGCATGAGCCAGATCAAAATATGCTTTCAGATACACAATCCCATTGGTTTGGGTTTCGTGTTTTAGCAAGGTATAATCCTTCTTTTCTACCACTTCCAGGGGGTAAACCGGAGCTTTGGGATTTAGGTCATCCAAGCTAAGTAGCGGAATTTTTTCCAGGTCTTCTGCTTTTTCCGGCTCTTCCTGATAGGCTTTCAGTTTTGCATTAAACTCCACCAGTTCCTGTTTTTGCTGTGGAGTAAGCGAATCTTTGTAGGCTGCCAGTTTTGCTGCTGTTTCGGCATCTTGTCTGGCTATTAAACCGGGAACAGGAATGTAAGTGATTTGGCTGGAGTGTTTATTATTCAGAATTGTGGTTTCGATCAAATTCTCAAACAGAGGCTGGGATAATGCCTTGCGCATTTCGGTGAATAGCTTTTCATAGCCAAGCTGTTGTATGGGATCACCCCCATGCATCCAAACTCCGCTATTCAGCCAAATATAGTACAATCCCTTGGGGTATCGCTGCAACTGAGCTTCACGCAGGACAAATTCCCGGCGGTTCAGCACGGATTCTATCAATTTCTTGTCTATACCATCGTTCACCAAACGCTTCAATTCCGTTTTGATTAATTTTAGCAGGGGTTCGATGTTTTCTTTTTTTATCTGCTTGCAGATTAAGGATACTGTGGGTTGCAGCAAATCGCCATCCACAGAAACGCTGGAATCCTGCACCAAACCAGAATCCCGCAATGCCTTTTTTAAGGGGGAGGCAGGAGTTTGCATCAGAATTTCCCACAGGAAATCCAGAGAAGCAGAAAGGTGCGGATCGGTAATTTTGCCATAAGTCCAATTCAATGCCAGATAGTATTGATCTGTGATATCCTTGTGTTCATCCACCGGGAATTCAATTTCCATTACCTTCTGTTTGGCAAAAGGTTTTTGCAGGGGTAATTCCAACCTTTGCCCATCATCGGAAAAGTGGCTAAGATAATCCGAATCCAATAGTTGCATAGCAGCATCCAGATCCAAATCTCCATAAAGTGCAATTTTACTATTCGAGGGGTGATAATATTTGCGGTGAAATTGCAGGAAATTTTCGTATGATAGTTCTGGTATAGCTTCAGGATCGCCACCGCTTTCAAAACCATAGGGGCTATCGGGAAACTGAGCATGCATATTTTTGCGGGCTATAATGCTATCTGTGGAACTAAAAGCTCCCTTCATTTCATTGTACACCACACCCCTGTAGCTAATCTCTCCATCTTCGGATAGCAATTCGTAATGCCATCCTTCCTGATGCAAAATATTGGGATCGGTGTAAATATTGGGAAAGAACACAGCATCCAAATACACCTTCATCAGATTCATGAAATCCTTTGCCTTTGTGCTGGCAAGAGGCTAAACCGTCATATCAGGAGCTGTCATAGCATTAATAAAGGTATTCATGCTGCCCTTTATCAGCTCCATAAAAGTGTTTTTGGAGGGGAAGTTTTTAGAGCCGCCCAAAACAGAATGTTCCAAAATATGGGGACACCCTGTATTGTCTTCCGGAATGGTTTTAAAGCCAATCTGAAACACCTTGTTATTATCTTCACAAGCATAGTGAATCAGTTCTGCACCGCTTTTTATGTGAATGTAACGGTGGGCTGTGGCTTTTATTTCTTTTATTTCATGGCTTTCAATATGCTGGAAGCCATGCAGTAATTTAGATTCGTTCATTTTGTTCCTCTTAGATCAGTTTGTATTCCTGAAGTCCGGTTTTCAATGTTTCGCGGTTATGGTCTTCCAGGGGACACATGGGGCTACGAAATTCCAATTCCAGCATTCCCATCATGTGCAAAGCTTCCTTAGCAGGGATGGGGTTTGTTTCTATAAACATCAAATCGTTCAGTTTGGAAAGTGCCTGATGCTGCTTTGCAGCCAGGGTAAAATCACCTTTCAGGCAGGTTGCAATGTGCTCGCTAACCAGTTTAGGAGCCACATTTGCTGTTACGGAGATAGTTCCCCTGCCTCCAATCGCTATAGTTGGAAGATTTAGGGCATCTTCTCCACACATCAGGGAAAATCCTTCCGGAGCATCACGAATTATCTGAGTAGCCTGAACCAGATTACCGCTTGCCTCTTTGGTGCCCACAATATTGGGACAGGCTTTGGCAAGCTTCACAGTAGTAGCGGCACTCATATTTACACCTGTGCGCCCGGGGACGTTGTAAATAACAATGGGGATGTCCACTTTGTCCGCAATTGCTTTAAAGTATTCGAACATGCCTTTTTGAGTCGGTTTTATATAGTAAGGCGTAATGATAAGTGCATAATCTGCTCCAAGCTCCTTAGCTTTTTTTGTATTAGCCAAACTTTGATGTAAATTATTGGTTCCGGTGCCAAACATAACCGGTAGCTTTCCACTAATCTTGGTAATAGCGAAACGCAAAAGAGCATCTTTTTCGTCGGATGCCAAGCCGGCAGTTTCGGCTGTTGTTCCCAACAACAATATTCCAGTGGTGCCATTATCGATATGAAACTGAAGCAAACCTTCCAAGGCTGTCCAATCTATACTTCCATCTTTGAACGGTGTAACCAAGGCTACGTAAGTTCCTTGCAGCATAATAACCTCCCAGATTAATTTCTATGATTATCCAATACATATTTCGTTCCAAAATGCTGAAGAGTGCTTTTTTAGTCAACATAAATAAGCTTGCCGCCATAAGATGTAAGAAAGCCGAACAAATAGTGCCAGCTTAGCTATAGGAATTTAAGCAAGAGAGAGGCAGAATTAGTTGCGTTTGTTTCACTCTAAAAACCAGATAATTTCCCTAAGACCGTTGCATTTATTCGTAACAACAGCCGCCCCGGCTGTTCTCACACGAGGCGTGTGTAGTTACGAAAACCAGCACTTGGCAGTAACAACAGCCGCCACGGCTGTTCTCACACGAGGCATGTGTAGTTACGAAAACCAGCACTTGGAAGCAACAACAGCCGCCCCGGCTGTTCACACACGAGGCGTGTGTATTTACGAAAACCAGCACTTGATAGTAACAACAGCCGCCCCGGCTGTTCACACACGAGGCGTGTGTAGTTACGAAAACCTAACATGGCTCTAATAACCATATTGATTACAACAGCATATACCATCAATCCCATCTCTTACCCTGCAGTATCAAAAGTGCCTGCAAGGTAACTGCAAGGATACTGGAACCAGGCTGTTAGAAATGCGGGTATTGCAGTAGCAAAACAGGATACCAGAATATAAGCCAAATCCCACAGGGATGCCACATATTTACGACGGGTTTCAACCCGGCAACGAAAATCCCAATACTCTGAATCCCGTAGGGATGTCAAATTTTAACGACGGGTTTCAACCCGGCGATAAAAATGCCAAGCCCAAGGGAAAAAGTCCCATGGGGACGACAGGTGGATTAGAAATTGCATGCAATTATTATATGAACTTTTTATTATCACCTGCCATCCCTAATGGACTTGGTTTAGAGGATTTATCCTGCCCGCCGGGTTAAAACCCGACGCTTAAACCTTTCGTCCCGATAGGACTAATGTCCACAGATGATAATAGAAACTGCACCATACCTTCACACTTTGAAGGAAAGAGGAATTATGAAGATGCGACAAATATTTATAACTTTGCTGGCTCTTGTGCCTTGCTTGCTGATAGCCATTACTCGCACGGTTGTCAAAGATTGTTCCGGACGGAACACCTGCATCCAAACTGTATTAACTGATTCCTATCAAGGATATACAGCCTTGGGATATCCTGAATGGGTAGAGGACAATATTTCAAGTGCAGACTTTTGGCTGGATGAAATTGAAAACCGAACAGTTTGTACAATTAGCGGTCATGTTAATGATAATGACCTGTCTCAGAAAATAATGTATCTCAATGGCCAAGAATACCAGGATTTTACAATTAATACAGAAGGGAATTATACAATTCCTTACCTCTATACACGAGATGCGGAGATTAGGCTCTTGTTCAAAAAATCTGGATGTTTGCCGTCATATAGGGACATTTCAATAAGTTATAATAATGCAATGCTTCAAGATTATACTGTCTCGAATGTCAATATGTATGCCTTCAATCTTAATGATATCCGTGTCTCGAATGCTGGGAATGGTTCATTTGTGACAATAAAAGCAGCAATTGATTTCATAATAGAACATGTAAATTCAGGATTATATACAGGAGAAGCCATCAGGATCAGAGTCCTTCCTGGAACCTATCCTGAATCAGTTGATCTGTCTCCTCTTGCTAATCTTGGTATTACTAATTTCTCATTAGTGGGAGTGGGGAATGCAATAATCAATGGAGATGGCTATGGTATAAAGCTAGTAGTTGACGCATATTCCCCCTGCAATGGTGCTGTTTATAACATTAACAGCTTAAAAATTACCGGTAGTGGCAGAGGTATTATCTTCAAAGACTACTTGGGTGATGAAACTGAAAATGTGCAAGCTCCGCACCTCACACTTCATATTAACAATTGCACTATTTACGAATTCGATTCAGGATCGTTTTCAGGTACTGGTGATCCCATATTCAGTGCTGCGGCTATCCACTTTGAAGGTGCAGGTTCTATAACTAGCTGCCATATCCAAGATAATGACATTTATGCCAGTTCCAACACTTACTCTCTATATTGCCAGGCTGGAGGAGTTTACATCTGCAACAATAGCAGTTCCATTACCGAGGTGAAGAACAATGTATTCACAAATAATCAAGGAAGTTTGAGTGGTGGACTCGTTGCCAAGGGAATGGGACAGATACTAATTAGCGATAACGAGTTTTA
>JAQVMI010000146.1 GCA_028703735.1 Candidatus Cloacimonadota bacterium
CGCAGGTCTTGAGGAAACACTGATAAGAACAATGAGCATCTTAGCAGCCTCTGGAAAATCTTAAATGAAAGTTATGGGAGTATAATTGCGCTTATGAATGAAAAGAAAAATGCCAATCCCGCAGTTGTTGGACTTGCAGGATTCTCACTTACCACGTTGGTTTTACAATTTCACAATGTAGGCTGGTGCGAGCTGGGACCAGTTATGGTTCTGGGATTGATTTTTGGTGGTTTAGCCCAAATGATTGCCGGATTTCAGGAACAGAAAATGGGGAATAACTTCGGCTATTGCGCTTTTGTGGCTTATGGTAGTTTTTGGATTGGTTTGGCAATAATCTTCATGCTAAATCACTTTAACATCTACAAATCCAGCACTACAGATTTGGGCTGGTATCTTTTTGCCTGGATGATCTACACCTTGGTAATGTGGACTGCCTCGTGGCGGATTCACACCATGATGGCTGTAACATTCTTTACCCTGTTTGTGGGTTTTTTTTTGCTGGTTTTGGGTCATTTCGGTTCTGCAAACTGGAATATTGTAGCGGGTTATGAACTGATGTTTTGTGCAGCTTGTGCTATGTATATGATGATAGCCATAATAACCAACGATCTTGCCGGCAAGGTAGTTTTACCCTTAGGGAAGCCTTGGATTGTAGCATAGCATTAGGTTAAATATTTGTCATGCCGGATTTTTTCTTGTCTTTCCGGACTTGATCCGGAATCTATTTTTATTGGTTTCCTGCTTTCGCAGGAAAGACAATAGGTATTGTATGCCTTGGATAGTTTTCACTCAGTTTCCTTCCCAGGATGGTCAATTACAGTTATCTTACTGAGACTGTTCAGCAAGATTAGTATTATTTTCAGTAATTTAGCGTTTTCAATGGCTAAAAAAGTGGGCGAAAAACCCTAAAACTGCACCGATTGCAGAATTGACTATCCGGGACAAAATCTACTTAAATATTCACTGGTTTACCTCTATGAAATCATGGGTTCATTAAGTGCTTTTATGAAGACATGTTAAGTCCCATTCGGGACGGCAGATATTAGCGACGGGTTTTAACCCGGCGGACAATATAGCGGGATCCAAACAAAGTCCTGTGGGGACGACAGGTGTTAATATACTTATGATAATCAGACGTTTAGATAATCGTAATTCCATCTGTCGTCCCGCTGGGACTATAAAATGTTTCGGGTGCAATCTATGTCGCCGGGTTTAAACCCGTCGCTAATATCTGTTGTCCCGCTGGGACTATATTTCCGTTGTGTTATTCTTGGAGCTATTATAGACTAAGCTTTTCTCAAAGAATGCAAGGAAAGCAGCGTAACTACTTGAAGGTTTTTGAACAGTCTCATCTTACCAAAACATTAGAGATATATAGAAAAACCTTGACTTTCAGGCTGGAATAAAATATTCTGCTATTTATGGAGATATATTGAATGTGTGGAATTTCCGGTATTATTAGCCTGGATGGCAAAAAGCAAATAGATGCTTTGCTCTTGCAGGAGATGACCCAAAGGGTAAAACATCGCGGACCCGATGACGAGGGTTATCTGTTGGCAAACATAGCCAAGGGAAGCTCTATCTGCTATGCAGGTACCGATTCTCCCGAGGATATCAAAAGGATTTATCCTGTATTTTCGGGTTCGAAAAGTTCTGCTGATATTAGCACGGCGCAGCTTGGGTTTGGGTTTCGCCGATTGTCCATTCTGGAGCTAAAAAGCAAGGGTCATCAACCCATGAGTGATGAAAAACTGAAATTATCCATCAGCTTCAATGGAGAGATATACAATTATCTGGAACTTAAAGCGCAATTGCAGGATTTGGGCTATGTATTTAACAGCGGATCCGATACTGAAGTTATCCTAAAGGCGTATCATGCTTGGGGTGATAACTGTGTGGAAAAATTCATCGGCATGTGGGCTTTCGCTTTGTGGGATGCTACAAACAAACGTTTGTTTTGTTCTCGGGATCGTTATGGCATAAAACCTTTCTATTACTGCATCCAGGATGGCTTCTTGTTCTGGGGCAGCGAAATGAAACAGCTATTAGCCACACCCATCCCCAAAACCCTTAATACTGCCATGATCTGGCGCAGCATGAAGATCAATGCATTGATGGTGTATGATAACCAAACCTATTGGCAGAATATTCACAGTTTGTTGCCAGGGCACAATTTAAGTGTAGTATCCGGCGTTGTAGAAATAAAGGAATACTACCATCTGGATGTGGAAAACTTCGAATCTTCCCAGCTTAGCTTTTCCCAGGCTGTGGAGGAATACCAACGTTTGTTTCTGGATTCCATTGCCTTACAGATGCGTAGCGATGTTCAAATTGGCGCATCACTATCCGGAGGCATGGATTCTTCGGCAATTGTGTGTTCTGCAATGCAGCAGCAAGCAGTTCCCATGCCAACATTTTCTTCTTTCTATGCCGATACCCCTGCTTTGGACGAGCGCAAATGGATAGAAACCATTGTTCAGCATTCGGGATGCACCTCAGAATTAATCTCCCCCACTTCTGCCGATGCCCTTAAATGGTGGATTGATGCCACATATTATAATGACCTGCCCATAGCTGCTGGTTTTGTTTCTCAATATGCTGTAATGCAGGCTGCGCATGCCAGGGGAGTAAAAGTATTGCTTTCGGGACAAGGCTCCGATGAACTGAATGGCGGTTACAAACACGCAGCTTATCGTTATTTTGCCGATCAAATTAGAACCCTAAGTTTGGGTAAGCTTAGCAAAGAACTTCCAGAATACCTGCAAGGATCACAACTCCTTACCAAATTAGGAAATATGGCAAAGATAAGCCTTTCTGCCCTGCTTCCTGAATCTTCTCTTTACAAGCTGGAGTTTAACTATTATCGGTTCGATCCCTTCTCTACTTCCTTCAAAGAGGCAGCCCATAACAATAATCAGGAAGGAATTTTGCAAAAGATTACCGATATTAAAGCTTCACGGATGTCTAACTTCCTGTATAATATGATGCATAACACTTCCGTGCAAACCCTGCTACACTTTGAAGATCGTTTATCCATGGCAAATTCGGTGGAAAGCAGAGTACCATTTTTGGATAACAGATTAGTGGATTTCGTGTTTAGCCTGCCTTCTGCATATAAAACCAAGCCGCCCGAAACCAAGCTGTTACACAGAGCAGCAATGAAAGAATTTATCCCTGCTGAAATCTATAATCGCAAGGACAAAGGCATTTTTTCCTCACCATTTTATCAGCAGTGGATGAGGGATGGCTTAAAACCCTTTATCGTAGATTTATTGGGTAGCAATGAATTTCGCAGGCGTGGCATTTGGAATTTGCCATCCATCAACAGACAGTGGCAGCTATATCTTGCCGGAGATAACCGTCCTGCAGAAATGCTTTATAACGTTATAGCCCTGGAGCTCTGGTTCCAGCGGTTTCCCTAAACAAAGTAGTTTTTTTTAACTTCAAGTGTGTTTTACAAAGGAGTATCATGCGTAATAGCATTATTATCATAGCCTTACTGGCGATATTACTAAGCCTTAGCTCTTGTAAGCTGGTAAAAAAGCCAACTGTGGAAAAAGTACGTGATATCAGGGTTGTTTCCATAAGTCCGGATAAAAGTGTGGTGAATGTTTCGTTAATAGTGAACAACCCTAATGGCTTCAAGATTCGCCTTAGCAAACTGGATATCGAAGTTTTGAATAAGGATAGAGGCAAGGTTGGCATGGCTACTCTAACCAAAGAAGTGGAAATCCCCAAAAAAGCTGCGGTAAATATTGATTTTAAAGTAGAAATGGATACCAGACCTACGGTTAAAATGGTGAGCTCTTTGGATCAGAATGTACAGTTTTTCGTGATTGGTAATGGGTATGGCAAGGCTTTGGGAATGGGAAGAAAATTTAGCTTCGACGAACCCTACGAGCTGGATTTGAAAGAGCATCTGGAAAACCTTTTGTCCAAATTCTCTGCTGGTGGACAAAATTTGTTCAAGATTCAGCGAACCAGTGTAGAAAAGGTGGGAATTGGCGAAACTGAATTGCATGTAAGCTTTATGATCCTGAATCCCTATGGCTTCACCTTCAATTTTAAAGGGTTCCCTGCCGAACTATACATAAACAACAAGCTGGCAGGAAAGGGAAATTTGCAAAATCAGCTTAGCTTTGATGAAAACATATACTCCAAAGATGGGGTTATGATATTCAAATTGAGCAACTTAAAATCCGTTCTTGGTGCTGTTTCCGGAGTATTTAAAGGAGAAATGGAATACGCAGTAAAAGGAAAGGTTATCATAGATGCCATGGGCATGGAAGTAAACCGACCCTATGAATACAAGGGAAGCGTGCCGTTAAGTTTATGGGATTTACTGCCCAAACAGTAGTGTGGGGGTTTTGGAGTGCTGGTGTTCTGGAGTTTTGGGGTGTTGGAGTGCGGGAGTGTTGGAGTGCTGGAGTCGATTTCGCCTTGGAAAACTTGCATAAGTCTCTATTTATGCGGCGGAATGGACTACAGAATCTCCTTGCTATACATATATATTGATTAGATATTAAGAGGTTATTATGGAAAGACATGCAGCTTTTTGTGGATTATATTGCGGAGCTTGTTGCAGTATGATAGTGAATGAGCAGGAACAAGGGGTGGAATCCGCCCTGGAAATGCAAACTGAACCCAATGAACAACCCTGCAAAGGATGCAGTGCCGATTATCAGGCTAATTGCGAATTTGTGGTTTGTAATAAACAGCACCAAACCGCAAGTTGTGCTTTTTGTCCCGAATTCCCCTGTGCCATGATCACGAATTTCAAGGATAATGAATGGGAACATCATCAGGTTGTATTAGAAAATCTGCAACGCATCAAGGAAATTGGTATAGAAACGTGGTTAACGGAGCAAAAAAAAGCATGGCAATGCCCTTCCTGCGGTTGCCGCACGCAGTGGTATCAAACAGAGTGCACACGTTGTGGAGGCGTTATAAGCAAACGCATTTAGTCTGTTACAACACCATGGTGAAACTTCAAGTCTCATAAGTCGCAGAGCGTTTGGGCTGTCAATCTCCTGATTGACAGAAGCGACGAAGTCGCTTGTATTTGTAGCGAGCTATTCTCGCTGTGGCAATCAGGAGATTGCCACCCCAAAACTCCAGAACTCCAGAACTCCAACACTCCAGAACTCCTGCACCTATTTTCCACTACTTCTTCTTATCTACAATCATCACCGATAAGCCTATAAAGGCAAAACCCGAGAACAGCAGAATAAATATCATCAATAGTGGTGGGCACTGATATCCCCCATAGTAAACTTGTGAGCCGAAATATTTTTCGAATCCTGCTACTACGTTATCAGGAGCTCCGGCAAACATTCTTGTAATCGGTTCCTGCATAAAGACCTGCCTGGTAAGTGCAACTCCATAGGTAACCGGCACGAATTTTGTTAATGCCTGTATTGGTTCAGATAAAACCCCAATTGGCACATAAATCCCGGTTATAAAACCAAGCACAGTGCCAAGTATTGTGGAAAATGTTTGAAAAGCACCTTCGGTTTTCATTAGCGTTACAATGCAGAAGATGATGCTGGTGCTGGAAAACACATTTAGAATAATTAATCCGATTACTTGGAGTATCCCAAGCAGGGAAAGC
>JAQVMI010000147.1 GCA_028703735.1 Candidatus Cloacimonadota bacterium
GTGTCGGAAGAGACAATAAAGATTCACCACCATAAGCAAATATCACAGAATAACCGTTATCTGTATATCCTCCTATATAGCCTTTGCCATCTGAGTTTATACTACCAGAACTATTAATTAAGCAAGTGCCCAGAACGCGAAAGAAAACTATGCCACCGACAGAACCATTCCAAGCAGAACAAGTTATTATCCCGTTTACAACGAGATTATTGTAGTTCATGATTTTTACAATCTGATTTCTAATTGTGCTGGTTTGATTGTAACTATTGATGAGCAGTTTATTTAATATAAGTTGATTGCCATTGACAGCAACAATTCTGGCAGTTTCATTACGCCCAGTTAAGTTACTTGACATATTGGGATTGGGATCTTGCATACAAACAATAAGGACTTCATCCCCAGTTTGAAATCCCGCACCATCTTGAACATTTATTTGGTTTATTCCTGCGTTATTTGAACCTGATATAGAGCTTTTAACTTGGTCGATAAACAAAGTCTGACCGCTTGATATGGATACATCCCCATCGTTCCCTAAACCAAATTCATAATCATCTTGAAATGCAAATGTTAAGTCACTGCCTCCTGAATTTGTAATAGATACTGAAGTTATTGCTTCATAGCCTAATCCGACATCTAACAAAGCTTGTGTTGGATTAACATTGATCTGGGGCATAAGCCTTGCTGATACTTCTGTACTATAACCACTTTCAATTGTGCCCATAAAAACTGCTTTGACTCTATAATAGTAATCAGTGTTTCCAAGAACTGTGTTATCCAAAAAAGTAGTTTGAGTGTCAGGCACTTCTGCCAAGAATAAATCAGCGGGGGATGTAGTCTTACGGTAAATTTTATATGTCAGGAAGTCCTGAGGTGAGCTTGTCCAACTAAGGTTAATGCTGTTCACTGCCCCTATTGCCGTTAGATTCGTAGGGGATGCCGGAGGTGTGTTATCATAAACAATGAAGTTATCAATATACTGTGTTACTGACGCTCCTGATCCTGCTCTGAAGGTGAATCGTGTAAAGTCTGTAACTGATAAGCCTGCGATGTTATCAGCTACCAGGGTATTATTTACCCAGATTGAAAAACGGTCGGTATCGATATTCACTTTAAGTTTGAAATTCGCCCAGGTGTTTGTCGCCAGGCTCCAAATGGTAATGGGATTCGAGAAGTCACTGGTATTGTCATAGTAGAGATTGCCTTCATAATCGTGCCTCAGATAGGTCACTGTGCCATTGGGGAAAGCATCTGCCAGCCAGTTATTGGAGGTGATTTTCCAGTCGTAGCTTACATAGTAGATTCCAGAGGTGATGCCGAGTGAAGTAAAATCTCGCCGGACCCCTTGTAAGCTATTGGAAACAACTTTCATACTGCTGTTTTCGATGATAGGACTCACAGGTCCGATATTCGTCCAGCTATTGCCTACAGCAGAGCCTTCCGTACGATTGAAATCATCATTAAATAAAACAACGCCATACTGCAGATAAACGATCATTATCATGCATACCAGCATTAGTGTCCTTTTCATTATAACCTCCAGTTATGTTTTATCTTGCGTTTAACTCTTTGCCTATTCATAGGAGAATTCTCGGTCGTTTTGCATATAGTTCCGCACTGTGTTTTGTCCGATTTCTATATCATTGAATTGAGATCTTTAAAAAGCTGCTCAAATAGTGATAATGTTTTTTCATCGAAGGTTCCGCTATCCAAAATAGTTTCTTGCATAAAGCGTGCAGGTCTATAATGATTGAAACCTATCGATTCCTGACCGGTTTGTTTTAAGTAATCCTCAATGCGAACTAGAATTCTAGGATGCTTGCTTGTGATATCCTTCTCCTTGATAGATGTTTTGTATTCGCCATTAACAAGACTGAGATAGAAACTAACTTCTAACATATCTTCAACATCAGCAGAATCTCTTAACAGATAATCACCAAAGGTCTTGACTTTGGATTTCTTGAGTAGTTTCTTTTTATACAGATTCTCAATTGTCTGTTTATCTTTTGGTTGTATGTCCACTAGTATTGCAATGTTCATCCCTTTTTGTGATCCCATCAATGCAACAAAAGTCCATATCTTATCAGACCCTCCCACGGGAGTGATTGTCCATTTACTGCTAAGCCCAAAACGCTTTTGCCTTTCCAAAATGCTTGATATACAACGAAGATAAATCATATCAGAAGGACCTTCTACAAGAAGGCAGTTAGGTCCGATAAAAAGTGACTGTGTGATGTTATATCCCAAAGCACTTTGTAAAGGGAATATAGTGTCATCATCAGTCAATAGTATATCCTCAGTGACCTTGGTCGTACCTGTCTCATCTTCATAGACAGCCCTTACTCGTTCAAAGTGGTTAACATCAACAAGGAATGGAGAGTGAGTCGAGTACATTGTTTGGTTTGTTTTCGATAACTTTTCAAAAAACTGAATTAGTTTGGCTTGCGCTGTGCCATGCAAATGTAAGCCTGGCTCATCTAGTAAGAGTATACTGTCTTTATGTGCTCCTTCAGCCTCTACAAGAAAGACAAGATAGAACGAAAAGAAATACTGCATTCCGTTACTTCTTTGATCCAACTCAATCTCACTTGGATCAAGATCATCCGAAACCCAAATCCTAAAAAAATCACCATCAGCTTGGTAACGAAATTTGTGTTTTCTTTGCTCCCACCAGTTAGAAAACTTCTCAGTCATAGCATTTGAAGCAGATGAAAAGTGAATAGCTCGTTCATCTATCTTACGTCGGAACTCCTCAACATTTATTGGTTGAGAATGGTTGTGAGCCCCTAAATTTGAAAGTGTATCAACATTTAATCCAACGTGTTGAAAAAGGCATTTCGTAATTCTTTTCTTGGGGGATGAGTCCGTTAAGAATGAAGGGAAATGAACAGAACTATCAAGCACATCGTATTTATCAAAATATAAGAATTGAGGAATCAAATCCAGGATTATATGTTCAGCTTTGTCTACATCTTCAATGTTCTTACTTCTTTCCAATAATGGTGTAATTATATCTGTTATAGGGGATAACAGGGTTTGCTGCCATTCTTCATTGGCTTGTTGATTGATGTATTGAGCGATTTGTGTAAGATAAACACGCGTTATATCATCGGGAATTTGTTTAGATCGATTGGTAAGCTCAGTTGATAGGGATATCTTCATTTCCTTTAGTAATTCACCCTTCCCATCAGGTGCAACCAATGTATTAACCTCATTTACAAGTCTATTCAACAACTCCCTTATTTCCAACTCATCAATTTCAGAAATCTGGACATCAGGGATGAAACTGGTTGTGTAATCTCCCGAATAGTGTCTTGTTAATTCGACACTTGTAACTACAGAGAATAGTGTTGATACACTTCTAAGTTCCGTTAAATCTGATTTTAACAGAGCAAATCTGCAACTTGACACAGGCCAATTTTGTGTTTTAAATTCATCAGTGTATCTTCTCCTGGGAAACTCCTTCAATCCGTCGTAATTTTCTCCATCTGATGGGTTGAATTTAGATAGACCACGAAATACTGCAGATTTCCCAGCTTCATTTTTGCCGACGAATGCAGTCAGGTCGCCAACTTCAATCCAACCTGTATCATGAATTTTCTTGTAATTCTGAATCCTGAATGATGTAAGTCTCATTTTTACTCCTATATTACTACCACAACAACTAAACTATTGTGAAATCCGAGCACGGAGTATAAGTACTTTATTACAAGTTAACTCCATACTTCAATTGAATATTTTCTTAAGAGCATGATTTAATCCTGCACTAGAATGATTACCCCTGCAGTAACATTATAATTGGCACCATCCCATGTAAAAGTAACATTGTGGAGGTTCCCATTACGATTATCTAAAAACTCGTTAATACCTCTTACAAGAAGAGGTTTTGCACGCTTCAATTTCCACGAATTGAAATAGTCAGACTTATTAACTAAAATCAAAAACAAACGATTAGATGCGTCAAATCTTCTAGTGCCTTGATTTTCATATAACCAGCGTATTAAGTCAGTTGGATTGTCCATTGTTTCAGTTAAAATGCTATCCCTAAATGACTTGATTTCCTGAATTATGCTTTTAACGGCATTATCAGGATGATCAGATAACTTACACCATAACAATTCTAACAATTTTGATTCGTTTACATTTCTTGGAATCGAAACAGAAAATTCTCTGGCACACTTCTTTAAAACTTGTAGTTCTTTTTCTATCCCGGCAATTTCTCGTTTTTTCATCACATAACCTTCAGGTAGATAAGTGACCTTTAAATCCAGCGGAATGTCGTTATAAAAGAAGTCAATTTGCTTAACCAAACCGACAGCCGGTATAATTGCAGTGTGATCTTTAAATATGTCTTCTATGATTATGGATGTCCAGTGATTATACCATGAACATTTAACGTATCCATGAAGGCTTGATAGCAATTCTCCCTCAATTTTCGATTCTAGGACATCATAAGATCTGATTTTCTTCACATAGTTGTTAACTATAGTTTTTTCAAGATTATTCTGGTACAAGCCACCCCAATCAAAAGAGTTGAGTTTATAGAGTTCGTTAATGAGTGCATCCTCAATCTCCAACCTCTCTGTTCTTCCTGTATCATAAATCTGTTTGATTATTAATTCAATGTGGGTTTCATCAACATTGGAATCATAAGCAATCTGTAGCAAATCGTGTCTACCTCTCTGAGGAATAGTCAAACCTACTGAAGCGAATAGATCAACCATGTTAGCTTTTCGTGACATTGACCTTAGCTTCAAAAACCGAAGTCCGCCATCAGCATGAATCAAGTCATTAATCTTGTTATTATCAAAACATTGCTTAGCTTGCTGGTAAGTAATTGCCATTTTAACTCCTTATAACTGGATATGATTTAGACCATCCAGGAATACTCGATAAGTCGTTGATTATAGATTCCACATTTGTAGTAGGACACTTAATATATATCAAAACATAATCTTGTTTTAAAGCACCACTTCTATTATCTTGAACAATTGAAGAAGCCGAATAATTCATCGGAAAGCAACCAATAAAACTTACACTGTTATCATTATCAGATGCTATTAATAGAAAGTCCCAGTATTTAATATCAGTAGCGTTAAAAATCAGAGCCAGTATTCCATCAGGTTTTAAAACTCTAAATAATTGGGTGATTACATCTTCCATTGTTTCATTATATAGCTTTAAATTTTTACTTCGTTCTTTAGCATTAGAAACAACTATTTCGTTAGAATATAGTGGCTCGACATTTAATATTGCATTCCACATAGAGCTAAGTTCCAAATAGGGTATCCTATCTCCATGTGGTGGATCGGTAATGATTAAATTTATAGAATTATCTCTAAATTTTTGAATTTCACTTTTTGTGTCGCCTAAGATTAATAGTAGGTTTGAACTTGAATCAAAGATGTCTTCCAAACTCTTAGAGATACTCACATGGGGATTGTTATCTATCGATTTAAGTGAGTTTAGAAGTTTGTTTGCTTTATTCATAAAGCAATTCCAAACGTTGATCTCAAAATGCAAAGTGGGTCGCCAGTATCCTATTGCCCAACTACCTACTTCAATTTTGTTACTG
>JAQVMI010000148.1 GCA_028703735.1 Candidatus Cloacimonadota bacterium
AATCCCTCTTGTTAATAAAGCCCAATGCTGTTCGTCATGAGCACATTGGGCATATTATTTCCCTAATAGAAAAAAACGGTTACCACCTCTGTGCCCTTAAACTTTTCAGATTCGATAAGGCATTGGCTGCCAGGTTCTATGCAGAACATGTTGGTAAAGAATTCTTCGAGAGATTGGTGGATTTTATGACCTCCGATGACACTGTGGCGATTGTAGTGGAAAAGGAAAACGCTATTGCAGACTTACGCGATCTTATTGGTGCGGTTCAGCCTGAAAAACGCAAACCTGGGACTATCCGCTTTTTATTTGGAGAGGGCGTTACGGAAAACGGTGTGCATGCTTCGGATTCTTTAGAAAGTGCAGCAAGAGAAATTGACGTTATTCTGGGAGATGTATAAAGCTGTAAGGTGAGGGCTTTTTGCAAACGAACCGATGCTTGCAATACCTCATTGCCTGAAGTTAAAAGATTATAGAAGCTATGTTTTAAGGATATTAGAATTGGGAGATTTATCATTAGAAAGATTTCCTTCTACATGAACAGTAAAAATCCTATACTTCAGAAATCCTGAAATCCATGTAGAGATGAGCCACAATTTTTCATCATTGTAAGATCTTAAACAATAAAAAGCTGAGTTCAGAAATTAATCCGAACTCAGCTTTTCTATTTCTTACAATATATGTCTGGAAAGACAGATTCGCCAGAGTTTACTTATTCTGGATGCAATCTGGCTGAATATCCTCACAATCCATACATGGTGTATTTATTAGTGCTGCTTTGTCTATAGCAATCACTTCATTGTGCAAAGCTGTTTGTAGCTTTGCATTACTGAAGGGTGCATTAATTGTTTCGATGTTCAAAGAGTAACCCACTATCAACCCAGCAAATACGATGGAAACCATACTCATTAGTTTAACCAATATATTTATGCAAGGTCCGGCTGTATCCTTGAAAGGATCTCCAACAGTATCACCCACAATAGTTGCCTTGTGAGATTCTGAACCTTTTCCACCGTGTGATCCTGATTCCACATATTTCTTAGCATTATCCCAAGCTCCACCAGAGTTATTCATCATAACAGCTAAAACGAATCCACTGGAAAGTGCACCAACTAATACTCCAAGCACTCCAGAGACACCCAGAATCAAACCAGCAATAATGGGGGTAAGTATTCCTATCAAGGCAGGAAGAAGCATCTCGTGCTGAGCACCAACTGTGGAGATTTTTACGCAACGGGCATAATCTGGCTTTCCTGTTCCCTCCATTATTCCGGGAATTTCCTTAAATTGACGTCTTACTTCTTTTACCATCTTACCTGCGGCACGACCCACAGCTTTTATGGTTAAAGAAGAAAAAACGAAAGCAACCATAGCTCCCACAAAAATTCCCATCAAGAATTTGGGGTTTAGCACATTTATCTGGTAAAAGCTTATAAAATCCGCAATTGAGGCTTTGGCAAGCGGTATTTTCTCGCTAAATTTTGTGCCGTAGTGGATATTTAGAAACATTACTTTCCCTGCTTTATCACCCATAAGGATTAGGGCAGCACGAACTTCTTCCAGATAAGCTGCCAGCAAAGCCATAGCTGTTAAAGCTGCACTACCTATGGCAAAACCCTTGCCTGTTGCGGCTGTGGTATTGCCAACAGAATCCAGATTATCTGTCATTTCACGCACACTTTCTGGCAGGTTACTCATCTGAGCATTTCCACCTGCATTATCAGCAATGGGACCAAAAGCATCCATTGCCAATGTAACTCCAAGGGTGGCAAGCATTCCCACAGCACCAAAACCTATACCATAAAGCCCCATTTCGATAGAAGAAAAACCATGGCTGCAGATAAAGGCAGTTAATATGCCTACTACAATCACAATCACTGGTGCAGCAGTAGAGCGCATACCCACTGCCAAACCTTCCAAGATAACCGTTGCAGGTCCATATTCAGATTGATCTGCTATACCACGTGTAGGCTTATAACTATGTGAGGTATCCAGCTCTGTAAATCTCCCTATCAAGATTCCAGCTAATAAACCGATGACTGTGGAAACAAAAACTCCAAAGAAATAATCTGCCGGAAGCAAGAAACGCGTGATAAAGAAAGCTGCAACCGCAATAAGTGCAGAGCTAAGATATACGCTTTTATTAAGCGCAAACATCAGTTCTTTGGGACCTGCGTTTTCCTTTGTGCTTACAATAAAAACCCCGATTATGGAGAGGATTGCTCCGATTCCAGCTAATACCATGGGGGCTATCACAAAGTTTATAGCCCAGCCGGAATAGCTTTCACCCAGCATAGATACTGCACCCATACCTAAGGCAGCGGTAGCAAGAATTGAGCCAGCATAAGATTCGTATAGGTCTGCTCCCATACCTGCCACATCGCCTACATTATCACCCACGTTATCTGCAATTGTAGCTGGATTGCGGGGATCATCTTCCGGGATGTCCGATTCCACTTTACCTACTAAATCTGCTCCTACATCGGCAGCCTTGGTGAAGATTCCGCCTCCTAAACGGGCAAATAGAGCTTGAGTGGAGGCACCCATTCCAAAGCTAAGCATAATCACCGTTATTTTTCCAAGAGGGAAATTTAAATAGTACAACACACCAAACCAAGCAGAAATATCTATCAAAGCAAGCCCTACAACGGTTAAACCCATTACACTTCCAGCTCTGAAGGCAACCTTTAAGCCTTTGTTTAAGCTAATTGTACAAGCTTGGGCAGTTCTATTGGAAGCAAGTGTGGCAATATTCATACCAATATAGCCAGCTAATCCACTAAAAAACCCACCTGTTAGAAAAGCAAAAGGTACTAACCAGTGTAATACTCCTAATCCCCATGCCATAATTTGGAAAACAACAAAAGCAATAATGAAAAATATTATTACACCCTTGTACTGCTGCCGTAAATAAGCAAAAGCACCTTCGCGAACATAGCCAGCAATTTCCTGCATGCGGGCAGTTCCAGGATCCTGAGCTTTAACAAGATAGAAAAATAACGCAGCGAACGCCATAGCCAAGATGGCACCAATAGGCGCAATAAACCATAAAGTAGGGATAGCAACCATTTTAACGATACCTCATATCAATTTGTGATGATTAATCATTAGATTATTAATCATCAATGTGGGAGCTTTTTTATAGAGCTGTGTTAATCTGTCAAACTATTTATCTTGCACTTATCCAACTATCCATAAATAATACACAAGCATTGTAGCACGCCCTACAATTATATAGATGTCAATAAGCATTATAAACTTATGCAGTACGAGTGAGATTTGTGATTCAATCGTATCGAATAAGCAGTATAAGCTTCAGCATTGATCCTTCCAAAATAATACTACACATCATTCATATATTCTATATGTGATTATGATGCAGCAGCTTACTTTCTTATAGCTTTCACCAACAACCCTACAATTCTTTGGAGTAATTATGGATTAATTATTTTCAGGAATCAGGATATTAACAATTGCTTGACCAGATTTATAAGCTCTGTGGCACTTTCGGCATGGTTGATTTTATTCCTCAATTCTGCACCGCCCAATGCTCCTTTTGTGTAAAAACACAGTTGTGAGCGCATTTCTTTTACTACTACTATTTCCCGTTTGAATTTCAATGCTTGTCCAATGTGAAATACAATTGTGTCATAAAGTTTCTGCTTTGTAATTGGCTCATAGCTTCCGCGGGAAATATAGCTGCGGCATTGCGAAAATATCCAGGGTTTTCCCAAAGCTCCACGTCCAATCATCAAACCATCGCAATTGGTTTGTTGAAGCATTAGTTTGGCATCTTCGGGTTGCAGGATATCCCCATTCCCAATTAACGGTATACTAAGCTTACTTTTTAGCTCTGCAATATGTTCCCAATTGCTTTTTCCTGAGAACATCTGTTTTGTGGTTCGAGGATGTAAACACAAAAAATCTGCACCTGCCGTTTCCATCCTTAAGCCAAATTCCACATAATTCTGAGTTTGGCTGTCCCAACCACTACGAAATTTTACGCTTAAAGGCAAGCTGCCTGATAGGGCATTTTTAACTTCTGCCACAATCCGTTCTGCCAACAAAGGTGTTTGCATCAATGCACTACCCGAGCCTCTGCGGATAACTTTTTTAACCGGACAACCCATGTTTATATCCACAAAATCTGGTTTGAATGGTATCAGGAATTCTGCTGCCTTTGCCATAACAAGCGGATCATTACCAAATATTTGAACTCCATAGGGTCGCTCGGAATCATCAAAACTAATATACTTGATGGTTTTGGCAGAATCACGGATAATCCCATCGGCACTAACCATTTCACTAAGCATCACTTCTGCCCCAAAATGCTTGCACACTTGGCGGAAAGCCTGATCTGTGTATCCAGCCAAAGGAGCAAGAAAAATTTGGGGGGTACTAAATAATGTGGTGATAGAGGCTCACAATATGGGTAGTCAAAAGTGCAACTTTGAGGCTATAAGCGAAATGCATTACTGTAAAATGCCAAGTGAACTTTTATTGGTTAATATGATACTAAAATGGAGATTCATTATCTTAGTCAGATGCGCTTGAATAGCATGAATTGGGGATCAAAACCTTGACGTCGTTGCTCTGCTTCGAACCAGGTGGTGATATGATCCTCAAAAGTGGAATGGATACGAACCGGATCGTTATAGACTGATACAAAACAGGGACTTGCCAAAAACTCCTCCAGAATCCAGGCTGCATATCCGCTGTGGTCAGTAGAAATCTGAACCTGAGCATCTGGCTTTAGGATTCTTGCCAAAGAATTCAGAAAAGCCGGCTGAATTAATCTACGGCGGTGATGTTTGCGTTTGGGCCAAGGATCTGGATGTTGGATAAAGACACCTGAAACAGATTCCGCAGGAAATATATTTCCAATTGATTCATCCACATACATACGCATTAAGCGGACATTGGGATGTTTTTCGGGGCTTAGCTTTTTCAGGGTGTTTACAATTCGTTTATCGGCTGCTTCCAAACCAAGCAAATTATAGCTGGGATATTTTTGTCCATAAGCCGAGATAAATTCACCCTTACCGGAACCAATTTCCAGGAATAAATCTTGAGAAAGGGGAAAGATGCTGGCGATATCTATGCTTATGTAATTGCCATTATCATCCTTAGGGCAATCTACAACAAAGAAATTTCGATCACAAACCATCGTCTTCTTCTTCTTCATCCTCTTCGATAGGTTGATTGCGCAAGCGGATGCGCTCTTCATCCACTTCTTTACGGATAATTATCACATCTGCCACAGACAGCCCAAAGCCAATAAAAATAAACAGAAACAGAGAATTCCAAAAGTAGCCAGACCAGGATTCATAAGATAAGGGCATATGCAATGCCATAAACAAAATCTTGAAGTATAGGCTTAGTAAAACTGCGGCAACTAACGCAAAGGCAGCTGTTCGGAATCGCAACATAAACCTGGTGAAGAAAATGTAACGCAGGGAAAGCCAAACACCCAGAGTAAAACCAAGATTTAGTGCAAACAAGGTAAGAAAGCTGAATTTTGAACCGAATTGT
>JAQVMI010000149.1 GCA_028703735.1 Candidatus Cloacimonadota bacterium
ATTGAACACAGGTCATAGATTGTTATCTGGTGGAAGAGAGCTTTAAAAAATTATGCAAGTCTGGAGTCGATGACGCATACCCAATCTCTATTGTTATCTATATTTTAGCGGCGTCATGGACTACAGCGGATCCCAGCTAATTTTCTTCAGGATTTTTGGTAACTCAATCCTTCAAGCTCTGGAAGAGCGAAATTCTATAGCCTGAGGTGTAGCTTTAGCGGAACCTCAGGAACAGAGAATCATAATATGTAAGCCCTGTAAGGGCGACACAATATTCTGTAGGGCAAACACATGCGGTCTTTATGTCACCCCAAAAGGGTTTGGGTGTTTTGGTGGTCGGTTTGCCTGAGGTTCCGCTAAAGCTCCACCTCAGGCTATAGAATTTCGCCCCTCCAGGGCTTTCAAAGGCAACCTAAGATATTGCCACCCCACTCTTAAGGAAAGAGTGCTAAATCTCCAGCTCACGAAATGTTTCAAAGATAGCCCTAAAAACAATGCACAAAAAAAACGGGTATCCGAAGATACCCGTTTTTTAAGGACTGCGCTAATGTGTTTTTCAGCTAATAGTTATTTTGTAACTGGAGCAGCAGGAGCGTCAACTGGGGCAGCCATGGTTGTATCGGCTACGGGAGCTACTTCTTCTACTGGGGCTACTTCTTCTACGGGCTCTTCCACTTTTGGTTTGCAAGCGGAAAGAGTCAAGCTGATGAGCATCATAGCGAGTAAGGCGATTAAGAGAACTTTTTTCATTGTTTTCCTCCATAAGTATTATCCCTGTGTTCTCAGGGTAACTTAGGTTGTTTTTTTTTGTGATTTTTTTGTTAGGGTAAGATTGGCAAGATATACAAAAAATTGCCGGATGTTTATTTGAAGGCTTTTGGGGGGCTAAGCCCTTACCAATCCTTCACACAGTCCTTAGTCACATCTATATACTTCGTAATATTTGGACACTGTTATAGAAGCTGTTATTCTTGGCAAGTTATTTTTTTAGAACGCCAAGTCCAAACCTGCATGCACCATCCCTAAGCCTATGCGGGAAAAGCGTTTATCTCTATATCCCAATCCATACTCTATGCCAAGAATTCCCAGCTTGGTATTCAGCTTTATTCCTGCTCCAACGCCAAAAAGATCAGTTTTTATGCTGTTGTTATCTATTGCCTTAAAGCCTTGATCGAAGAAGATGTACATTCTGGAATCCGGACTCATTCTATAGCGAATCTCGTAATTAGTCCAGGCTAATCTAAAGCTGCTGAACTCATCTTCACGGTATCCACGCAGGCTGCCATATCCGCCCATTTTATACTGTTGCCAGTCTGCCGCTTTACTGTTTTCCAGATTTCTTATCTCAAGTCCCCAAAAACCTACAAATCTGTTGGTTATGGGAATGTAGGTTTTGGTTCCTGCTTCGGTGGCACCTCTTAATTTGCCATCATCTGTTCCGCTGGTAAGCCTATAGGAAAGGCTTAGTTCATAACCTTTGGCAGGATTAACCCTTCCATCCACATGGCTGTAATTCCAAAAAACACCATAGCTTACAGAATTTACTCCTTCAATTAGAGAAGGACGCCGAGATCCTGGTTTGATGCTATCTGTGGCAAATTCTACGCCCAAATTCTGGTACAACATTTGGTAGTAAACTTCCACAGAGGCACGGCTTTTCACCCAGGTGGAATCCTGCTCACTGCGATAAATCTCCAAATCTGCTGCGATGGGAATACCGGGAAAACCAGATTCATGATAGGCAAGGCTTAGCTCTCTATTGGCAGAAGGAATCTGCTTCCAAAATAGCTTGATGCCGCGATCGGAACCCCATAAATTTAGAAACTGTAGCCTGAATTGCCCCGAATATTGCAGCTTACCATCCAGGCTATTCATTCCCAAAACACCCTCTAAAAACGTCATTCTGCCTTCTTCTACTTTTATTAGCAAGCTATTCTCGTCTATGGGTTCTATTACACAATTGCGAATGTAGCTTTTTTGCAGAATGTTTTCTTCGGCTTGCACAAGAGCTTCCGGGGTAATATTTTTTACCATGGTTAAAGCAGATAAGCGCAGGATGGTTTTATCCCGGGTTATTTTGTTGCCTTTGATGATATATTCTTTCACCCTAAGCGGATTACCCTCCATAATTCCTATGTGGGCAGTGAGGTCTGGATTTAGAACTAACGAATCAACCTGCACTTTGGCAAAGAGATAGCTGCGGTTATGGTACATGGCTAAAATTTGTTGCATCAGCCTGGGTATTTGGTTTAGGCTTATCCGTGGTTCGGGAGGTAAAAGCAGCAGTTGTTTAAGTTTATCTTCACTGAAGTAATTCATGCCGGAAAATTTAAGCTTAACCAAACCGGAAGAGATGAATTCTGTAATTGTGAAGTGTAGCTCCAGATTATCGGAGTTCAGGGGGATCAATTCCGGTGCGGAAATCTGGATAAAGTATCTGCCTTGTGCATTAAAGTAATCGTATAGCATTTGGGTGGCATAGCTAATTGCTTCGGGGGTGTATTCCTGCCCCAGTTCCAATCCACTGGCTTTTTTCAGGGCACTTTCTTCTACTCCGTTAATCCCGGAAAAGCTGATCTTACCTATGTTTACTGCTTGGGCAAAGCATGCCCAAAAGGACAGCAGCAACAAAGGTATGATACGCTGCATAGATCAATCGCGATCGGTTTTTAGTACAGCTAAGAAGGCTTCCTGCGGAACCGTTACCGAACCGATTTCCTTCATCTTTTTCTTGCCTTCTTTTTGTTTATCCAATAGTTTGCGCTTACGTGAAACATCACCACCATAGCATTTTGCCAGCACATCTTTACGCATGGGGTTAATAGTGCTGCGAGCTATTATTTTGGCTCCGATGGAAGCTTGCAGGGCAATCTTGAACAAATGCCGGGGAATTACCTCAGAAAGGGTTTGCGTTACGCTTTTTCCCCAACTGAAAGCTTTGTCCTGGTGACAGATGAAGCTCATGGCATCCACCTTTTCACCATTGATAAGAATATCAACTTTCACCACCTGAGACAGACGATAATCCTTGAAGGCATAATCTAACGAAGCATAGCCTCTGCTTACGGTTTTCAGCTTGTCATAAAAATCGAAGATTATCTCTATCAAAGGCATTTCATAGTGCAGGGCAACCCGTTTTTCATCTATATACTGAATATTCTTTTGGATTCCACGTCTTTCCTGAGCAAGCTTCATGATGTTCCCAATGTAATCTGTGGGCACAATTATCTCTGTTTCCATGAATGGCTCAAGAATGCTATCTATATAGTTCGGATCTGGAAAGTCTATGGGATTGTTCACCTCAATATCGTCCCCATTTTTCAGCTTCATCAAAAAGCGAACACTGGGGGTGGTGGCAATAATTGGGATGTTATATTCCCGCATAAGGCGTTCTTTCACAATTTCCAAATGCAGCATTCCCAAAAAACCACAACGGAAACCATAGCCCAAGGCAAGGGAGCTTTCTTTTTCGTATAATAATGAAGCATCGTTCAGCTTCAGTTTTGCTATTGATTCCACCAGGTTTTCATAATCTTCACCATTGATGGGGAAAATTCCGCTATAGACCATTGGTTTGGGTTCCATAAAGCCGGGGAGGGATTCTGTGCAGCCACCTTTGGCAAGAGTAATGGTATCTCCCACGCGTGCATCTGCTACTTCTTTGATATTGGCAATTATGTATCCGGCTTCACCACAGGTAAGTTCTTTTTGGGGCTGAAACTTCATGCCCAGATAGCCGATCTCTTCTATATCATATTCTTTGCCATTAGAAAACAGCCGAATTTTATCACCCTTTTTAAGGCAGCCATCAAACAACCGCACCAAAACTACAACTCCCCTATACATATCGAAATAGGAATCGAAAATTAGTGCCATGGGTGAAGCATCATCTTTACCTTTGGGGGCTGGCAGCTTGGTAACAACTGCATCCAGCAATTCTGTAATTCCCAAGCCTGCTTTGGCACTAACCCGCAGGATATCTTCGGGCATGCAGCCCAAAATCTCCATCAGATCGTGCTCTGTTCCTTCTATATCTGCCTTTGGTAAATCTATCTTATTCAAAGCAGGAAGCAGCTCCAGGTTGTTTTCCAGGGCAAGATAAAGGTTGCTCATTGTTTGTGCCTCAATTCCCTGAGAGGCATCCACCAGCAGAATAGCACCTTCGCAGGATGCCAAAGCACGGGAAACTTCATAGGAAAAATCCACATGTCCGGGGGTATCAATTAGATTCAGCACGTAATCCTGCCCCTGGTAATTGTGTACCATGCGGATGGCGTGACTTTTTATGGTTATTCCTTTTTCGCGTTCCAGATCCATGCTATCCAAAACCTGTGCTACTTCCATTCCTTTGCCGATTACATGTGTAACCTCCAAAAACCTGTCTGCCAAGGTAGATTTACCATGATCAATATGTGCCACGATGCAGAAATTGCGTATGAATTCTTGTTTCATTTATGTTTCCTTAATAAGCTTGAAGCGAATCATGTGTCCCCAAATATATAGCGACGGAGCCAAGGAATGCGTAAAGCCGCTTTTGTCAATCACCAAGTTTTGAACTATTAGCAAACAAGGCTGGATCAACTGTTTTGGCATCGAACTATTCGCCTGCCATTCATTATTGCAGATGCACCAAGCTTCATTTGCTGCTTATTAGGTTTCAAGCTACGCTTTTAGCCAAATTGCGGGCAGGAAAGGGAAAGATCATTGAATATATTGGAACACCGAATTTATTCGGTTTTTGATACAAATATAGCTCTCTTTCGTAACGATTGGGGATTACTTTTACAAGGATTTCAGGATTAAGAGGATTAAAGGATTTTCATTATGGAGGACTAATAATGGAACATGTAGAATGATGTATTACTATTGATAAATCCTCCAAATCCTGAAATCCTTAAATCCTTGTTTCTTGAATTGTAACACATCAAGCCATAGCTTTTCACTCTTCCAGGATTTTTAATAAGGCTAAGAGACAAGAATATAGTTTAATGTCTTTTCTGCAAAGGAGACAGTGCTAAAATGGATCCCAGATCATGTCTGGATTGACAATAGAACCCACTGATTATGAAAGAGAGCTATATTTGTATCAAAAACCGGATAAATCCGGTGTACCAGCCGGCTAAA
Source organism: Candidatus Cloacimonadota bacterium (assembly GCA_028703735.1). Taxonomy (GTDB): domain Bacteria; phylum Cloacimonadota; class Cloacimonadia; order Cloacimonadales; family Cloacimonadaceae; genus Cloacimonas. The sequence continues at coordinate 5,125 of JAQVMI010000149.1, forward strand.
GCCAGCGTTCCAGCCCCATAAATCCGGTGTACCAGCCGGCTAAAGCCAGCGTTCCAGCCCCATAAGTCCGGTGTACCAAATTATGTGCTATGTTCTGGGAGCATCTTATCGTTGGAGCATGAAACTAACTTCTTCCTCCCTTCTATTACGGAATCAATAAGGAATCATTAAGGACTTCATCCTTAATAATTCCTTATTGATTCCGTAATTCCAGCAGGAGCGATGGGAGTTTTACAGGCTAAATTTGGCTGTTTACCACTTACACGATTCACATATTGATAAAAACAAATGAAACCTGTTGCACCCTTGAATCCTTCTTGTTTTCGGAGGATTGGAGTGAGCCAGAGCTTTTCAAAGCTCTTGTTTTTCGGAGGAGTGGAGG
>JAQVMI010000150.1:0-2191 GCA_028703735.1 Candidatus Cloacimonadota bacterium
CTCTGGAGGGGGACACTGCACAAAACCTTTGTGTGGTTTGGGAGGAGGCATCTTGCAAGACATGGAATAATGAAGATACAGAACACTTCCCAAAACAGCCAGATTGAAGCTGAACGATATTAGTAGCAGGGCAACTAACCAGCGCTTACTCATTGGTTTCCTCCGCAGCATAGTAGCTATCCACCAGGCTGTTTTCGCCGAAATAGGTGGTGTTACTGCTTAACAGAGTAGTGTTTGTGCTGGGAACAGTTTTAGTAGAATTATTATAGCTTGCCACACCCACCTTAGCTCCACCCCAAAAACTAAGCGATATAGCCAGGGTTGCAGTAACAGGGGCAAGTTTTAGCCTGCGAATTAAGCTTGGGCGTTGGTTATCAAGGCGGTGCACCTTATCCATGATATTGGCATGCACCCAAGCGGGAAATTCTGGTTGTGGCTGTGCAGATAGCATGAGCTGCAGATCGGTTGCTTTTGTTGCCCAGATATTACAATCCTGACACTTTTCAAGATGCTTGTTCAGAACTTTACGACGATGGGGATTTAGCTCGCCATCAAGCTGGATGTCTATGTAGCTTCTTGCTTTGCTGCATCTCATGATTCTACTCCTTAATTTATTGGTGCCACTGGTTTAAGTTGTTCAAGGCTCCATACACTATACAAATCGACCCTGTTTATCCTGCACAATATTTTTGCGCAACAGACGTTTTGCACGCACCAATAGTGATTCCACCGCTTTTATACTAATGCCCAATTGCACCGATATATCCTTGTAAGAAAGCTTTTCGTAATATTGCAATTGAATAACCGCAGCCAATCTTGGAGGCAATTGTGCAATTGCACGATTTAGGGATGAATAGTCTGCTATAGGTTCTGCCGCAGATTTATCCTGAATATTGGTAAAAGAGCTTGGATCCACACTAATATAGCGTGATTTTTGCTTAAGGAAAGTTACGCTTTTATTGTGGGCAATTTTGTATGTATAAGCCAAAGCAGTGGAATCTTCAATTTTTTCCAGATTTTGATATACAGCGATGAAAACGGTTTGCAGGATATCCATGGCATCCTGTTCATTTGCTCCCAAACTGTAGATATAGCGAAAGATGCGCTTCTCATTTGTAGCAAGGAAGCCTTCGAAACTATCTCTATGCATTAGTTATTTCCATCGTTATTCATATTCTATAACACAAGTGCCTGCAAGAATTGCGCCAAAAACAAAAACAATGCTTGACTGCATGACAGCTTTACAGGAATTAGTTCTTAGCAACTATGAGAAATAATAGCGTAATTTACTTAGCAACCAAATACCTTGGTGGCAGAAAGACCCGTGGCATCAGTCCAGCTCATTACTTAAGCTTGGCAGGGATAAGCCTGGGAGTTCTGGCTCTGCTTTGTGTAAGCAGCGTGATGAATGGTTTCAGGGCAGATATCCGCTCCAGAATTGTAGGTACTTATTCCGAAATTCGCTTAAGCGGTAGAGCAGGAAAACCTGTGGCAAACTATCCCCAGCTAATAAACCAGCTACAGAAGCGTGGTTTTTGGGCTGCTCCGGTTACACGCAACGAATTGCTGTTAAAAAAAGGGGCTACAGTGGTTCCCAGCTTATGCTTTGGCGTGGATTTGGCAAAACAGCAAAAGGTTTCCGCCACCCTTATCACCCCTATTGAATCCAAAAGCGATGTGGTTCAGGGAGTTATTGCAGGAAAGCTGGTTCCCGAAAAGTTTAATGACAATGGTATTGCCTTAGGAGCAGGTTTGGCAGCACAATTAGGTGCATATTTGGGAGATGAAATACAGGTTCTATCCCCTATGTTCACGGTTCCCACCGCCTTTGGAATGATACCCCGGGTACGATATTTAAAGGTGCAGGCAATTTTTGCCGCTGGAATGCCGGAATATGACCAGAGCTACAGCTATATTCCCCTTTCAACTGCACAATTTTTTGCCTCTTATAACGATGAGATAGATTATCTGGATATAAAAACTCCGCTCTTTTCCCGCTCGGGACATTATCTGAATGAGCTTAGATCTCTTTATCCAGATTACCTTTTGGAAGGATGGGATAGCTTTGATGCCAGCCTGTATGCAGCTATTCGGTTCGAGAAATTCATCATGTTCGTGGTGATGCTGTTTATGTTTATAATCGCCAGTTTTAACCTAACCGGAAACCTGTTGAAGGCAATTTCACAGAAAA
>JAQVMI010000150.1:2201-5493 GCA_028703735.1 Candidatus Cloacimonadota bacterium
GGATTATCGGATAGGAACCTGCAAAACCTTTTCCTGCTGCAATCGTTGTTCTTGTGTAGTTTTGGTATAATATTAGGTTTGGGTTTTGGCAGCCTTTTGTTGATGTTGCAGAAGCAATTTGGCATTGTGAAACTTGGTATGGGAGATACCGGAGCAATGGTTCTGCCGGTAAAATTTATGCTAACGGATTACCTGCTTATTACCCTTGTTTCCTATACCATCACTGTGGTTAGCGTATTGCTCCCCCTAAAGCGCATCGGAAAGATAAATGCAGTGGAGCTAATCCGACGTAGTGTATAAGCAAACTTGCTGCACGCACCTGATGCCTTGCACTAACTGGTATTTTCAATTTTTATGATTACTATATGGTAAAGAGAGGTGAAAATATATGAATATTCAAGATAGCTACCGCATTGTAATAGAGGCGGAAATTCGCTCCCAAAAACTGTATAAAGCACTGGCGAAAAGCTTTCGGAATTCCGACACCAAGGCAGTTTTTCATGAACTGGTGACCCTGGAAGAGAATCACGAAGGAAAAATTAGAGCTGCCTATAACCAAGAATTTCCGCAACAAACCCTTGTTTTACAAGAAGGTCCCGATGTGGAAATGAAAGGGATAGATTTGCACGATCCCAAAGCGGTGTTAGCATTTGCCATAAGTAGAGAAGAGCTGGCTCAAAGCATCTATTTAAGCATGGCAAAGCAGACTTCTGATATTGCGGTTAAAACCTTGCTACTGCAATTTGCCGAAGAAGAAGCTAATCACAAAGCCCTGCTTTTAGCAGAAATCCAACGCTTGCAAGGTGCCATGAACTGGTTTGATCCTTCGGAATTAAACGGTTTGATGGAGGATTAAACCCTCTGCTTATGGCAAGAAAAGACCAAAGCACCCTGTTCGATACAGACGAAATAAGCCATAAAACCGTACCGCTGGCAGAAAAGCTGCGTCCAAATAGCTTGGCTGAATTACGTGGACAGGCAAAACTTGTGGCAGCTAATTCGCTTTTGCACCAAATGATAGATAGCGGGTATTACCATTCCTTCATTCTGTGGGGTCCTCCCGGAACAGGGAAAACAACTATCGCGCGCATCATAGAATCTGTTAGCGGCTTTCATTTCATCCATTTTTCGGCAGTGCTCTCCAGCATAAATGATGTTAAGGCTGTGATGAAAGATGCAGATTATGCACATAGAACCAAGAACCATCGCAGCATTTTGTTCATAGACGAAATACACCGTTTTAATAAAAGCCAGCAAGATGCATTTTTGCCCTATGTGGAAAGTGGAGCGGTTATTTTGATAGGTGCCACAACCGAAAACCCTTCCTTCGAGGTGATACCGGCTTTGCTTTCACGCTGCCATGTTTTTGTGCTGGAAGCCTTGCCGGAAGAAGATTTGAAGGGTATTTTACAGCGAGGTTTTGCTGCTCTGGAATTGGAAGAAGATGAGGAGATAATAGGCTGGATGGCACAAAATTGTGGAGGAGATGCACGCCGTGCCCTTAATGAACTGGAGCTTATCCACCCCTATCTGCTAAAAAACCCTCATCCTCCCGTGGATGAACTGGCTAAAACTCTGGCAAAAAAGACCATGTTTTATGACAAAAACCGTGAGGAGCATTATAACCTGATTTCGGCTTTGCATAAGTCCTTGCGTGGTTCCGATCCTCAGGCTGCTTTATATTGGTTAGCTCGCATGATAGAAGCAGGAGAAGACCCTCGCTATCTGGTGCGTCGCTTAATTCGTTTTGCCAGTGAAGATATAGGTTTGGCAGATCCCAATGCCCTGGTGCAAGCCATTGCTGCAAAAGATGCCTTGCTATTTATCGGTTTGCCGGAAGCCAGCAACGCTTTGGCACAATTGGTTGTTTATCTTGCCACTGCCCCAAAGAGCAACAGCCTGTATGTTGCTTACAATGCAGCCGCAGAAGATGCCCACAAAACCAGCCATTATGGGGTTCCTTTGCACATTCGCAACGCTCCTACAAAACTAATGAAAGAGCTGGATTATGGCAGAGACTACCATTATGATCACGAGTTTGAGAACAAATACAGCTATCAGAAGTATTTTCCAGATAAAATGGCAGAAAAAACCTACTATGAACCCGGACAATTCGGCTTTGAGAAAGAGATTCAGAAACGCCTGGATTGGTGGAAAAAGCTAAAGGATAATCAATAAACTACAGCCTTTGTGGTGCAACCTGCTATAACCTGAAGAAACCACTGTGACACGTGTGAGGGCAAGCTATAAATTACAACTTACCGATCAAGAAATTGGGTCACTTCATTGTAGAGGAACAGAATTCTCCTTCCACCAGACACATGTTGCTAAATCATTGAAATGAGTTAAGTTATTAATAACCCTTTAAGGGAGGGTAATATGAAACACAGAATTACAACACTCCTTTCAAGCTTGCTACTGCTAATCATGATCTCTGCTACCACAAGCTGTGCTATAGGAGTTGCCCCGCAAGCAAAAGCTCACCCTCGCCACAAAATAAGATATGTATGGGTGAATGAAGTCTACTATGAGCAGGTATATTATATGGACAATTCTCGTAGTATTATCATTGTATCTCAAAAAGAAGCTCCGCACAAGAAACCCAAGCATCACCATGGGAACGGTCGGAAACACTGACGAAAAAGAGATCAATGTCCTCCACATGAAGTGATACCATGCCCTTTTATGAGATTAATACCGGCGGTTGCGGCTGCCGGTATTGTTAATCCGTAGAATCCTTTTCCGCTTTTCACCTTGACACCTTATTCTCTTTACAAAAAGTGTAGAATCAATGTGTATCATATCTTCATAAGGAGGATACCATGAACAATGTAAAATGCTTAGCTTCTATTCTGGTGCTGCTTTGTGGCATTATTGGATTAAACGCGCAAACCCCAGAATGGGAGTGGGCGGTCTGTGCAGGAGGGATAGGCAATGATTATGGCAAAGCCATAGCCGTGGACGAATTCGGTAACCAGTATATCATCGGTTATTTCGGAGGCACGGCATCATTCGGTTCCTTCACGCTGAACTCCGCCGGCAGTAACGACATCTTCGCCGTCAAACTTGATCCCTCCGGAAACTTGCTCTGGGTGGTCCGGGCGGGAGGGATAGGCTATGATAGAGGTATTGGCATCGCAGTGGATGGCGCGGGCAATGCCTACCTTACCGGGTGGTTCTATGGTACGGCAGACTTTGGTGCTTACACACTGAACTCCTCTGGCGATCGGGATATCTTTGCCGCTAAACTTGATCCTGATGGTAACTTTCTTTGGGCGATCCAGGCGGGAAG